>JAHEBB010000436.1 GCA_024642575.1 Trueperaceae bacterium
GCTATGGACTTGCCTGCTCATGCGGGCATTCCTGCCGATACTCGTTTGCAGGCCGACTATACAGCAAGCTGTATTGAGCGACCGCTGTTAAGACTTCAAGAAGGTCTAAACATTTTTAGGCGTCAACTAGAAAGAGGAGTGCTTATATGAATAGCATGACCGCTGCGGTTTTTGCCCGTAAGGGTGTTTTAGAGATTCAAGAGCGTCCCTTGCCAGAACTTGTGCAAGCAAACGAGGTCATTCTTGAAGTTGAAGCCACGGGGGTTTGTGGTACAGATTTGCATATTCTGTCTGACCCTCCTGGACATCCTGCAACTGAAGGCGTGATTCTAGGCCATGAAATAGTGGCGCGGATTGTGCAACTGGGTGATGAGGTTAAGCACTATAAGCTGGGACAGCGCGTTACGGTTGATGCCAATTTGAAGTGTGGGCTTTGTCGTCCTTGCCGCCGAGGCAAGTGGAATCACTGCGAAAACTGGACGACGATAGGTATTTTTCAAGATGGTGGCTTTGCACGTTATGTCAAAGTACCTGAAAAAGCCTTACAACCCCTGGCTGACCATCTGCCGCTCAAAGACGCCATCTGGACAGAACTTCTATCTTGCGTGATTGGCTCAACCGATCAAGTAGCCATACAACCCGGACAACTGGCTGTGGTCATTGGGGCAGGGCCAGCAGGTATGCTTCATGGGCTTATGTTTAAGGCAGCAGGTGCCAGAGTCATGATGGCTGATGTTTCGCCTTTTAGGCTCGAGCTTGCCAGCAAAGCGGGTTTAGAACCCCTGAATGTCAAAGAAACTGCGCTACAGGATGCTGTTATGTCTGCCACAGATGATTGGGGCGCGGATGTTGTGGTTGATGCGGTGGGAAACCAGTTTCAGACGGCCTTAGAGCTTGTAGGTACAGGTGGCGTAGTTTCGCTCTTTGGCATGAATAGTCACGCCAAACCTGAACTGAGTCAAAATCTGGTTACGCGAAAAGAGTTACGCATTTTTGGGTCCTACGTGGGCTACAATACCTTTCCACGTGCGATTCAAGTCTTAGAGAGTGCTGCTATCAAACCCTCGAGCCTGACTACCCATGAGGTAAATGTTGCTGATTTGCCTGAGGCAATAGCTGCAGCTCGGCGGGGTGAAGCGATGAAAGTTATGGTGAAACCTTGAAACAATCTTTTACCCTTTGGAGTTTTCTTAAGTCGGGCGTGGCGGCCGAAGACATCCTCCGAGGAGCGGCTAAAATTGGCTATCATGCGGTTGAAATTGTCGATGATGAAGCGCTCTTTCCCTTGGTGCAACAGCTAGGGCTCGAGCTTTCGGGTCACCGCGCTTTTAGTACGCTCGAGCAGGGCTTAAACCGCAAAGAAAACCACGCCCGTATTTTGCAGGAGTTTGAGTCTAATCTTAGATTGGCTAGCGACTGGAACATAGCGGGGCTTATTGCCTTTAGTGGTAACCGTGGGGGACTCTCCGATGAAGAAGGCGTTGAAGCTATTGCCGAAGGTTTAAGCAAGATGGGAGCATTAGCTCAAGATGCGGGGGTAAGTGTCTGGCTCGAGCTGTTAAACAGCAAACGGGACCACCCCGACTTTCAAAATGACCGCACTAGCTTTGGTGTCAAAGTCATGGACGCAGTCAACCTTCCTAATGTCAAACTGCTTTACGACATCTATCACATGCAAGTCATGGAGGGTGACATTATTAACACTATCCAAACTCAGCATGAGTATTTTGGTCACTATCACACAGCAGGAAATCCTGGGCGGCAAAATTTGGATTTTGAGCAGGAAATTAACTATCCACCCCTATTTAGAGCCATTCGTGATACGGGCTATAAGGGTTATATTGCCCACGAATTTTTGCCAAAGGGTGACCCTATAGCTGCCCTAAAACAAGCCTTTGATTTGTGTAAAACGGCGCTGGGCTAATGACTATTACCTGGGCAAAACTGGTTCCTGAACTAAGCGTCTCAGACTTTGAGAAAAGCCTCGAGTTTTATGAGTTGCTTGGTTTTAAGCAGCTTTACAGTCGCCCAGGATTTGTTTACCTCGAGTTTGAGGGCATTCAGTGGATGCTACAAACGCTTGAAAATGATAGTTGGCAAACGGCTGCTTTTGAAAAGCCTTTGGGGAGGGGCATTAATTTTCAAATAGAATGCTCGGATGCCACTGGCATTAGAAATAAGCTCATTGCACTGAACTACCCCCTGTTTCGAGATTTAAAAGATAGCTGGTACAAAACAGGGGAGATTTTATCAGGACAAAGAGAATGCCTGGTTCAAGACCCAGATGGTTATTTGCTGCGTTTTGCAGAGCATCTAGGAGAAAAGGAATGCTAAAGGAGAAGCTATGAAAGCCTTGAATGTTGCCATGATTGGTGCTGGTCGCATGGGGCAAACCCATGCTCAGGTGCTTAAGACGTTGAGTGAAGTGCGTATCACCGATATTGTTGATTTTTTGCCTGAAAATGCAAAAAAAGTCGCTGAACTCTTTGGTGCGAGAGTCTCTGAAGAAGATGAAGTCCTTAAAAATCCTGATGTCGATGCGGTTTTTATAACCACGCCCACACCTGCCCACGCCGAGTCCATAAAAAAAGCTGCCAAAGCAGGCAAAGCTATTTTTGTTGAGAAACCCTTAGCCCATACTCTAGAAGCATCTGCCGAAGTGGTTGAAGTCATTGAAAAAACAGGCGTACCTTGTCAGGTAGGTTTTATGCGCCGCTTTGACCCTGCTTATAGTGAGGTAAAAAGACGCATTGAGGCAGGCGAATTGGGCAAGGTTGAAAACTTTAGAGCCATTAGCCGTGACCCTTATCAACCTTCCCTCAACTATCTCAAAACCAGCGGGGGCATTCTGGTAGATATGGGCATTCATGATTTTGATAGTGCGCGCTTTTTTTGTGGCGAGGCTGAAGAGGTCTATGCCATTGGTACAGCTGTTCGCGATGAAAGCCTCAAAGAATTTAACCTCTTTAATTTAGCGGTTGCCACCGTAAGGTTTAAAAATGGCGCTGTCGGAACCGTTGAAAATGCCCTCAATACCAGCTACGGCTATGAAATTGTTTGCGATGTTTTAGGGGAAAAAGGCAAGTATCACTTGGAAAAAAACAAACAGCTGAATTTTGAGTTTTGGAGTAGTCACGGGGTAAGCCACGATTACCCCGCCCATTTTGACCAGCGTTTTCCAGAAGCCTATGCCAATGAAGTCATTTCTTTTGCTAAAAATATTCATGCAGGCAAGCCCGTGGGGCCAACCGCCAAGGACGCGCTCGAGTCATCCCGCCTCTCCCTAGCTGCTCAACACTCGCTCGAGTCTGGCAAGATTATCAAGGTACAAGACTTTGGTCGATAGGATTTAAATGAACATCTCAGATACAGTTTGCAAATTTCAGCCATTGTCTAAGTTTAAAGTGCTTGTTAGGCTAAACGCTAAAATGCAAACATTGCAAATAAAATTCAGATAGTAAAAATGCCCCAAAAGGAAAAGCACGACCTTTAGAGAGATTGGTTAAGAAAACTGGGTGAGACACCACCCCTTTGGAGATGATGATGAGTACAGAACGTTTAACGGTTGCTCAGGCTATTGTCAAATTTTTGGCTGCTCAATACACTGAGTTTGATGGCAAAGAGCAAAGACTTATTGCAGGTATGTGGGGTATTCAGGGGCATGGTAATACCACGGGTCTAGGCCAGGCCATGCAAGAGTATGGTCAGTCCTTGGATATGCCATTTTATCGCCCGCAAAATGAACAAGCACAGGTTCACACGGCAGTTGCTTTTGCAAGGCATAAAAATCGCCTCAGTACTTTTGCCGTTACGGCCTCGGTTGGACCTGGCAGTAGCAATATGGTTACGGGTGCGGCCCTGGCTACGGTAAACCGCATCCCTGTGCTTATTTTCCCCAGTGATTACTTTGCGAACCGCATTCCTGACCCTGTTTTACAACAGGTTGAGCATCCGAGCGAACACGACGTTAGTATTAATGACATTTTTCGCCCTGTTAGTCGCTTTTTTACCCGTATTTCCAGGGCAGAGCAAGTTTTGCATGCCTTGCCTGAAGCTATGCGCGTGCTTACTGACCCTGTGGAAACAGGTGCGGTTACGATTAGCCTACCCGAAGATGTGCAAACCGAAGCTTTTGACTGGCCCGTTTCCATGTTTGAAAAGCGCGTCTGGCGTATTCGCAGACCTTTGCCCGAACCTGAAATGATTGCCGAAGCGGTCAAGCTTTTGAAAAAAGCAAAGCACCCCATGATTGTTACTGGGGGCGGCGTTAAGTATAGCCTTGCTACCGCAGAGCTTGCCGCCTTTGCTAAAAAATGGGGCATTCCTGTCACCGATACTCAAGCAGGTAAAGGTGCACTGCGCTGGGATCACCCTATGAGTCTTGGTAATGTCGGGAGTTTAAGTGGCTCAGCAGCAAGTCAAGTGGCCAATCAGGCTGATCTGGTTTTAGCAATTGGGACAAGACTGGCTGACTTTACGACAGCTTCAAAAACCGCTTTTCCCCAGGAAGCAAAG
>JAHEBB010000074.1 GCA_024642575.1 Trueperaceae bacterium
TGCCTGATGTAACATAACCTTCCTGACAAGGCGAAAGCCTACACAGGCGCGTAGCTCAGTGGGAGAGCGCTACATTGACACTGTAGAGGTCGGCAGTTCAATCCTGCCCGCGCCTACCAAAAGAAAAGCTGTCTAAGGCAGAAAAATAAAGCTCGACTTTTCGCCGAGCTTTATTTTTTTTGATTAAAAATACGACGAAAATATGCCAGCTGATATTTCTTTAGGGGCTAGATAGTACTTTTGATGACTGACAACCCAAGAGAACAACGGGCATTTGCTTCTATTTTAAAAAAAATTCTGCGCAGGCATCTAATATAAACGAAGCTCGAGCTTGATTAAATAACCGCAGACATTTGCCCACATTGGGGTAATTTGTAAATTAGGGAAGCAATTGCCTATACTAATGAAAACGGCCACCTGGAGGTTCTCCCGCAAAAACCGTGCTCAGCCAGCCAAGAGAACCCGCTTCCTTAAGAGATCAAAGTTAGCTCTACCATACATCATTCTCTTAATCAGCTTAAGCTTATTGACCTTGCCTTCAACAAGACCATTGCTCCAGGCTAAATCAATAGCCGCTTTAACAGCTTTGGCATCTTTGCGAATACCTCTAGCAAAATGCCTGAATTCTTTGATCGTTGATACTTCAGCATCAGCTAACCATTTCTCAAATCCAGAACTATCACGTTCTTGAATCATGGTGATGAATTTTCGGCAAAAGTCATAACCTGGTGGGGCTTCATCACAGTCTTTTTTAAACTGCTCGAGTCTTGCCTTTTCTGAACCCCTAAGCAAATCGGGTGCTCGGGTAAATAAAAAACACATTCTCTGGGGGTATAGCTAATAACCTGAGCTCTTTTAAGAGGTTCAGCTGATTCAGATGGTTGACCAGAAGAGGCAATCCCTCTACGCAATAGTGCAAGATAGTTCTGTACCAAAACCACTGAACCCTCAAATCCTTTGGTCTTGAGTTCAAGATAGAGTTGCCTGCCATTTAAACATCCCTCTTCAAAGCGCTGTTTAAGGTAGGGTCTATAAGGATCAAGTAGACTGCCTCGTTGTTTATCAGGGAAACCTTGTTTAAGCCAGCGTCTTAAGGTAGAAGTTCCTTTGCCCACTTCCGCAGCAATACCTTTCCAACGCAAGCCTTTAGCTTTGAGGTCTTTAGCTTTTTCGTACTGAGCTAAGCGTTTGGCTCTAGTCTCGAGCTTAGCCTGTCGTTGCTCCTCAAAAGTGTTACTGGGCATAAAACCAGCTGGCAATACCCTTTCACCTGTCAGCCCTTCGATTCCCTTCCATAGGCCCTCAGAAACAGCCTCATTATTAGCAGAAGCTGGATCTTTGGAAGCCATACCTGTTGCTGGTTCAACGAGGTATTTCTGATGGCGATAAAGCCAGGTTTCAATGACGTCACTGAGGTTCACCAGTAAGTGCCAGCGATCAGCGACTTGCGCTGCCTGAGGTGCTCCGTTTGTAGCAGCTCTGGTATAGTCTGCGGAGCGGTCTCGACTGATGATTTCTATCTCAGGATGCTTTTTAAGCCATTCGATTAAAGTTTCTGCACTACGGTTTTCCAGCAGCTCAATGGTTTGCTGTTTTTCGAGATCAACCAGAATAGTGCCAAAGGTTTTACCTCTTCGAAAAGAGAAGTCATCTACTCCCAGTACTTTTACCTTTTCAGCACTCTCACAACTTAAAGAGCGGAGTTTGCTTAGCAAGCTATCAGGACTGATGGGCATACCCAACTCGGTTAATAAGCAAGCACCTGCTTCAGCTCCAAGGTATACCGCTACTTTGCCTTGAACCCTTTGCAGTCTATGGGTTCTATGGGCATATTTTGCTAACCAATCCGCCAATGTTTCCACAAAGGTAGCACGGGGGCAGGTAACATTTAAGCAGCGGAAACGTTTTACCAGCAATCGGATTTGGGAAAGCCATCCGCAAAAGGGTAAATCTGAGGGTTCTCGGTAGTAATAACTATGAACTCGTTTTGATTTATATCCGCAATCAGGACATGTAGCTTCTTTTTGTTCTGAGATTAGTGCTAATTCAAGTATTGATTCATCTTGATTTTGCACCTCAACTGCGCAGTTTGGAAAGAATAGTTCTAGCATTCACTATCTTTCAGCTTTCCTTTCAGCTTTTCAAGTTGTTATGACTCGAGCACGGTTTTTTAGGGAGAACCCGCTAATGCTCGCTTTGCTTTAGCGTTTGCAGCAATCAATTAATGTTTCCAAAACCCTTCCGTCTACTTGGCAAACGGTCTTTACTATGACCGTTTACGACAGAAACTCGATTAATATTGCCGTGATACAAACGTGACATCTCCCTAAAACTTTTGTGAAGACTCTTAGCTAGGCTTATTGCAAGCTTCAAGGAAAGGAGTTTGAGTAAAAATAATCCAGTTAAGTCAAGTTATTGCTAAAAAATTGAAAGGGAGTCTGAAATGAAAAAGATTTTTAAGATGATTGGTTTGAGTTTTATTTTAAGCCTTGTTTTTATAGGATTTGCGCAAGATACTCAAGCGACGGATATGGCTATGGAAGCTTCAGTTGTGCATGCCGCTCAGCATATGAGTTTTGGACATTATCTTGTAGATAGTCACGGTCGCACTCTGTACGTTGTTGTTAATGGCGATGAAACCGTTCCCTGTGAAGGTGAGTGTGCGACAGCCTGGCCTCCCTATACCGAAGAAAGCATGAGCATGATGGAAGGTGACGCTATGGGAGACTCGAGCGAAGAAATGTCTGACTCTTCAGAAATGATGGGGGAAGAAATTGACGCCATGCTTATTGGCACAGTGATGCGTGAGGACGGTACAACCCAAATTACCTATAATGGTTATCCCCTGTATTATTTTGTTGGCGATGTTGAAGCAGGTCAGGTCAATTGCCAGGCGATCGCGAACTTTGGGGGAACCTGGTATATCCTTTCACCAAATGGCGAAATTAATACGACTACAAATTAAAATGCCAGACTAACCTTTTTGCTACCACCTTTTGGTCAAACCGCTCAGTACTGTTCCTGAGCGGTTTTAGCATTTCTTTGGCTCGAGCCAGCTGCCTTTTGTAAAATGAAAAAATTACTTAAGGAGTATTTTCGAGGCATTTGAAATCTGCTTATAGTCAACCCAATCGGGTCATAGAGAGCTTGGAATGCCCTGTTCTTACAAGGTGTTTAACCAAGACTTACATCGAGTTTGACTTTTGCCGTGTGGCTCATCAATAATACCAATCATTATTAGTACCTAAATTACAAGCGCAGGCTGCGCTATAAAACTTCATGTAGAGCTTGCGCTGAGGAGTCGATAAGATGATAAGTGGTGTTGTTGTTCCGAGCCTAACCCCGATGAGGGATCAAAAAGTCAATCTTGAAGGGATGGAAACGCTAGTTGAGTTCCTCGTCTCACAAAAGGTCAGCGCTTTATTTGTAAACGGCACTACGGGCGAGGGGCCTCTTCTAAGTCTTCAAGAGCGCCGAGATTGCAGTACTTTGGCCATAAAGATAGCAGACAAACGTCTGCCTATCATCGTGCAGGTTGGCGCAGCAACGACCTATGATAGCCTCGAGCTAGCTACTCAGGCAGCTGAAGCAGGTGCTGCTGCTTTAGCATGTATCACACCCAACTTTTTTGCTTACAGTGATAAAGAGCTTAAGGCATTTTATCTAGAGATTGCCCGCGCAGTTGCACCGCTCGAGCTTTATCTTTACAATATTCCAGCCCGAACAGGTAACAGTATTTCGGCTAAGCTTGCCGAGGAACTCGCACAAGAAAGTAACATAGTTGGTATTAAAGACTCTTCGGGTAATATGGCGCAGATTCTAGACTATTTGGCAATACCTAACTTTTCTGTTTTGCCTGGTGCTGATTTGTTAGCAACTCAGGCACTCCTTGCCGGGGCAAAGGGTATTGTTGCAGGCCCAGCCGGTATTTTCCCCGAGCCTTATATGGCTCTATGGAGCGCTTGGCAAAGTAAGGATTATCAAGCACTACTTTACTGGCAAAACGTCATCATGCAAATTTCTAGGCTCATTGCACATGGAGCGCGTTTAGATCTGCTTAAAGGTCTGATGGCAAAACGCATTGCAGGGATTGGAACAGTGCGACTTCCTCTCCTACCTGCAACTACACAAGAGCTCGAGCCCCTTCAAGGCAAATTGCGAGATATACTTAGGGCAACAAAGCTAAATGAAGAGACTTATAACTGGTTATAGCTTAGGGTAGTTCTTGGCTAAATATACTTAGCTTGGCAAGGGCAGATAGCCGAATTGTCGAGGTAGCCAGAGCACAATTTCTGGAAATAGGATCATTAAAAGCAAAGCCGCGATCAGTATGGCAATAAAGAGCCAAATCTCAGAAATAATTTCACTGAGGGGAATGCGGGTTACTGCGTTAATGACGAAGAGCAAAATGCCATAAGGCGGTGTAATGAGGCCAATCATGCAGTTCACCACAGCCACCACACCGAAATGCACCAAATCGATTTCAAGATGAACGCATGTTGGAATAAATAAGGGGATGATGACCAGGATTATCGTCGTCGCATCGAGTACGCAACCAAGTACCAGCAATAGAACATTAACCCCAAGGATGAACACCAGAGGGGAGACATTTAGTCCAGCGAGGGCCAGGGCCATACGGCTTGGGATGTTTTCTGAGGCAACCACGTAGTTAAGGATGAGAGCCCCACCAATAACGAGGCCAATTGCAGCCGATGAGCGGGCACTTTCCACAAGAATGCTATAAAACTTTTTGAATGAGAGTGATCGGTAAAATAAGGCAGCCAAAACGAGTGCATAGGCAGCTGCAACGGCTGCCGCTTCTGTGGGCGTGGTGACTCCGCCGTAGATCCCATAAAGGAGAATAACGGGCATCATTAAGGCTGGAACAGCATTAACCGTAATTCTTGGCAGTTGCCTGATGGGGATAGGCTCCTCTAGCGCAAACCCGCGACGATGAGCGAGCCACGAATTCATCATCATGAGCACAGCTCCCATGAGGAGGCCCGGTGTAATACCACCGAGAAAAAGGTAACCAATTGAGGTATTTGAGACAAGGGCGTATAACACCATCGGGATAGACGGTGGAATAATCGGACCAATGGTTGCAGATGCTGCTGTGATTGCAGCTGCATAGCCCCGAGGGTATTTGCCCGATTTTGTCATCATGTCAATAATGATCTTGCCAATGCCTGCTGCGTCAGCAACTGCTGAACCTGACATACCCGAAAAAATGAGCGAAGCAACAACATTCACATGACCGAGACCGCCACGAAAGCGACCCACCAGAGCTATACAAAACCGTAAGAGTCGGTCGGTGATGGTGCCGGCATTCATGATATTGGCGGCAACGATAAACAGGGGTACCGCCAGGATAATAAAGCTTTGGTAGAGCCCGTCCATTAAGACCTTACCGGCAATCCCTATGCTTTGGTCACTGGCTGCAAGATAAACAATGGAGCTGACAATTATGGCATAAGCGATGGGTGCACCAATACCAGCTATCACAAACAGGGTGACGATGCAGAGGAAAAACTCGAGCGTCATGGTTTTTGCCCTTCACTAGGTTGCGTTAGCGCTTCAGTACCATGGCGAAACAAAAGCCAGACACGCCATGCGTATCGAGCACTGACGACTACCAAAAAGAGAATATAAACCATATAGATTTCGCGCATCCGAATCCAGTTGCCGAAAAGCTCAGACAGCGTTGCGGTTTTCTTGAGGCGCAGGATGTAGAAACGGTCCCAGGTTGGGGCAATTGACATGATTAAGGCAATACAGATAGCGAGCCCGCTGACAATAACAAACCAGCGCCGAACCCTTGGACGGACTGCAAAGTACAATATGTCAAAAGTGACATGATCCTGATCGCGGACGACAAAGGCATTTCCGAGAAAAATCAGCCAAACCCAAATGGCAAGACAGAACTCGAGCGTCCAACCAAACTTGGACGGGTCGAGTAGCGGAATAGCTTCTGCAATCCATTGCAAACGCGCTGAATAGCGGATGGCAACCTGCAAGATAAAGGTTGCAAACATTGTGAACATCAGAGCGCCAAGGATAGCCTCAAAAACCCAACGCAATCGCTTGAAAAGTGATCTCATCTAGGTTTTATCCAAGGGTTTAGGTCATCAAAATGCTGCATTATAGCTATTGCCTTTCACTATCTATAGGTATGTGACCAGTATCGGCAGAAGGAGGAATAAAAACTCCTCCCCAGGTTAGGGGAGGATAGGCTCGAGTTCATATCTACTTAAAACAATAAACCATTTGGTAAATTAATTATCGCCGAGCGCGTTAATTTGATCCAGCACACCTTCGGGCCAGGATTTGGCAAATTCTGAGCCTATGTACTGAGCCTGAACATGTTCACGGAAGGCTTTGAGATCAGGTTCGTAGATTTCTAGACCTTGCTCTTCTAAGAAGGCAACCAGGTCATCTTCCAGTTTTAACTGAGTTTGGCGACCAGATTCAGCAGCATCTTCAGCGGCTTTTTGAACGGTTGCTTGCTGCTCAGGTGTAAGGCTATCCCAGACTGCTTTGGAGAAGGCAATATAGTTAAGGTCAACCAGATGGGCAGTCAGCGAGATTTGCTTGGTTACTTCATAGAATTTGGAATCGACAACGGTCGGTAGTGGGTTGTCCTGACCATCAACAGCGCCGGTTTGCAGAGCGGTATATACCTCGGTGAATGCCATTGGAACGGGATTGGCACCGAGAGCCTTGCCTAAGAACTGCCAGGCATCGCTGCCAGGCATACGAAGATTTACACCAGCTAAGTCATCGGGCGTCATAATATTTTTCTCAGAGCGAGGGAAGCGCAAATTAACATGGCGACGCCCTAGATACATGACGGCAAGGAGTTTTACGCCCAGTTCATCTTCGACTTTTTGCTTGAAAGGATCCATTAAAGGGTCATTAAAGACGCGAACCTGATGGGCAGCACTTTGATGGACATAGCCTGCGGTGAAAATCGAGAATTCTGGGAAGAAAGTTGCCAGTTCCTGAGCTGAGGTGATTGACATATCAAGGTCACCTGAGGCGATAGCCTCGAGCTCGCTACCTTGGGCAACCAATGAGGCATTGTAATGGGGTTCGTAAGTCGCAAACTCAGCTACTTCTGGCCCGAAGACCGTTGCGAGTGCAACGGAGCGTTGGTCGGTTTCTGTGGCAGGTGTGGAAAGGCGAAGCGTGATCTTATCTTGGGCGAAAGTTAATGAAAGAACCAAGGATGCTAGCACAAGTGCAAGACCTGCGACTAGAAACTTGCGTCGCTTAACTAACATGTTCATAGGGGTTCTCCTATCAAGCATTGATTCAAGATAGATCGTTTGTTCAGAGTAAGCCATGCCGAACACAGCAAGTAAGATTAAGCCTTACCTTGCCCATGCCAGAAGGTAATTCAAACCCCTGTCAAATCGATCTTATCAAGTGGGGTGACTATAACTAATTAACGTAAGCGTTGTCAACTACAATACGACTAAGATGTCAGTTGTATCTTAAGGCTGCGCCTGATCTTTGGGCTTATATAACAGGAGAGAGGATGGATCAATTTGGGTTAGGGCTAAGGTTATTCAAGGTGCGGGTTATATGGAATCAGTAGGCAAAGTAGCGGCTTAAGAATCCACTGTAACAACCTTCCCAGTATTTGCTGCTTCAACTATCGCTTCTACCACCCTAAGGTTCTGAAGTCCGTCATAAAGACTAACTAGAGGTTTTGCGTTTCCACGAATAACCTGGCAAAAATGCTCGAGCTGCTCAGTTAAAGGGTCAAAGCGTGTAACCTTGGACTGGTTTAACTCGAATGGTTGCCACCATGATTGCTCCTTGGCATAGGTTTTTAGGCGCATGGTGGGAATAGCAAGGGAGCCTCTGGTTCCAGTGATCAGATAGCAATCTTCATCTGGGTAATAGGGGTAGCTCGAGTCTTCCTTAGAGGTTTGCTCCCAGCTTCTTGCCGATGCAGCGGTATCTGACAAAAGAAAGCTGCCTAGCACGCCGTTTGTAAAACGCAGATTCATAGAGACGGTATCTTCAATAGGAAAGCCTCGTGTTTTGTTAGATGCGAATGCTTGCACAGCCTCAATCTCTCCACAGAGCATTCTCAGATTATGAATTTCATGAATCATATTGATAAGAATTGGCCCACCCCCTGGCTGTGTGCGCCACGGAGCTGCTTGAAAATAGGCATCAGGTTTATAAAACAGGGCACTACCAGTCACGGCAACAAGGTCGCCCAGAGTTCCAGTTCGAATTACTGCCTGTGCCTCACTCATAATGGGGCTATGAGCCCTGTGGTGTCCGACTAAAATCGTTGCTTTAGATTCTTTTTCAGCGTCGAGCAGTCGCAAGCCATCTTGCAGATTGTCGGCTACAGGTTTCTCAATCAGGGTCGTAATATTAGCTTTGAGGCAGATGAGTCCCTGTTCAACATGGAGTTGGTTGGGGGTTGCCAAGATGATTCCGTTTGGTAAAGTTTCTGAGACTAAAGGCTCGAGCGTTTCAAAGTACGGTGCATCTGCTTTTGCTGCGATTTCCTTTGCTGTAGGAGAAGAATCTACAACAGCTGCTAGCGTGCAGTTTGGGCTGCTTAAAATGCGTTCGATATGACGACGGCCGATGAGTCCTGCGCCGACAACCGCAATCTTTAACTTGTCTGTAACGACTTTTTCAATTCCTAGCAATGCCTTACCTACCTTAAATGTTCTGAATATTGTTCTAAGTTTGCAATTAAGCAATATCATAAACAAGTTAAGTCAAAGTATTTCGTGATTAAGGGTTTTAGTTATAAAGCAAAGCCCAAGCCTAGTTTTTGCACACTCATTTGCCAACCACGCGCATATTTGACGTTTTCCCTTTAAGATTACATTTTTTACAATAAACCTCACCTATTTTTCAAAATATTTGGTACTCTTTTCCTATGAAAGCACGCATACTAATCACAACAAGCTCGAGCGCTCGCTCAACGGGTGTAAGAAGAATGGATGTTATTGGGGGTATGAATTACGCTGAAGCGGTAAGCCAGCTTGGGGGCATTCCTTTTTTTGCACCCAATGTAGCTGCTAGTATGGCCGAAGCGTTTATTTCCCAAGTTGATGGTTTGCTCTTAAGTGGTGGGGTAGATTTTGATCCTGCCCTGTTTGATGAGAGTCCTCACCCTGAGCTTGGCATGATTGATGAAGCACGTGACGCCTTTGAGCTTGCCTGTTACAAAGCAGCCAGAGCCAAAGGTATTCCGATCTTAGGCATTTGCCGGGGTATTCAGGCTATCAATGTTGCTGAAGGTGGCAGCCTTTACCAACATATTCCTGCTCTGCCTGATTGTCATCAGCATGCCCAGCAAAATAGTGATGGTAGCCTTTTTCATAAGGTTTCACTTGAGGAAGGCTCGAGCTTAGCAAAAGGTTTTGGCAAAACAAGCATTCGCACCAATTCGTATCACCATCAAGCAATAGAGCGGTTAGGAAAAAACCTTAAAATTGTTGCTAAGTCAGATGATGGCATGGTTGAAGCTGTTGAAAGCCTGGATGGGCAAGTTTTGGGCGTGCAGTGGCACCCTGAGATGAGTTTTGAACGTTACCCAGAGCAAATCGTTCCGTTTAAACTTTTTATGTCAGTTATTCAGAACCATTTAGTTAACCATAGCCCAAAAGTTGTTTTTGCTTGAGATTCATAACCTGTGCGTTAGAATGACTTGTTAAGCCGTGTTCCTAAAAAAGGATCAAAAGCGTCTTGACTTAAGTTTTGCGGGTTTTGTAAACCAGGTTTAAAAAAGCCTAGCACTATCAAAGCTTGCGCCTTTCTGACCTATAAAATCAGAGACCTTCTGAGTCTAAACGGCTCTTCATGATAACTGGGGCATTCCATAACATTGAAACCTTCGGGCTATGCCATACTTAAAACTGAGAAAAATACCTTAGTTTGCGTTTTTTTTAAGTGATTGTCAGATTAAGGTCGGATTTTGGCCTAGGCTCAGATAAGGGTTTTTATGAAATTGACAGCTTTTATATTTATTCTCTGCCTCTTAATACTCCTGCCACTGGCGGCTTGTGTTGTGCTCGAGCCAGATTTTGTCGGGCCTAAAACCTGGACGATTTCAAGTATGGACCGAGTTGCAAGGGGTGAATGGGAAACACTTGATACTAGGGTGCTGAGCAAAATCAGCGCTGCACGCAATGAATATGAGGCTTTTCAATTAAACATTAGAGCGCCCAAAGGCGGTTTGAGCAATGTTCAGGTGACGGTTTCAGCCTTTCAAAATGATTCAGGCTATAGCCTCCCTGAGGCTGAACTTTTTCGTGAGCATTATGTCTATGTCGATAGAGGAGGGTTTGCAGGTAGCCCCATGAACCATAACCGTGCCTTGGGTGCAGGATGGTACGCAGACGCCTTAATTCCCTTTGACGCACCCGGTACGCCTGAAATTCCTTCATATCCGTTTAAGGTAGAAGGGCGGCAAAATCAACCGATTTGGGTAGATGTCTATGTGCCTGACGATGCCCCAGCTGGTATTTATACAAGCCGCTACACGGTTGAGAGTGCTGAAGGAACCAGTACGGGAACTATGAGTTTAGAAGTTTGGGATTTTAGTTTACCTAAAACCCCAAGCCTCGAGTCGAGCTTTTTGATCTGGGATGAAAAAACGCCTGAGATGCGCGATTTACTCCTTAAACATAAGATAATGCCACGAAATACACCCGAAGAGGAGCAGGCAGACCGTGTAAGCAACGATGGCCTGAACGCCGTAGATCTGCGTTTTTGGGCGCATACGGATATCGATTGCCAACTGGGTAATCCACCCTCGGTAGCAGAGATCAAGGCAAGACTGGCAGGTTATAAGCAGGATTTACTGGTTTACAATTATTCCGCTGATGAAATAGACCGCTGTACGGGCTTAACTGAAAAAGTCAAAGCCTGGGGAAGAACTTTACATGAAGCAGGTGTACCTCAACTGATTGTTATGTTCCCGCAACCGCAGCTTTTTGATGATGGTACGGGGCGCAGTGCCGTTGACATTTGGGTTTTTTCACCTGAACTTTATGTCAAGGCCAAAAATGCCCAGAACATACTTGATGAAGCCCTAAAAATAAGTGATGCCTGGAGTTACACAGCCCTTATGGAACTTGATGATATTCCCAAGTGGGGGATTGACTTTATGCCCATGAACTACCGCATCATGCAAGGCTTTTTGAATCAGCGCTATGACCTAAGCGGCTTTCTTTATTGGCGCGTAAATCTGTGGCAGCGTGACCCCTGGCGAGATGTTACACAAAATGAAGATACTTGGCCCGCTGGTGAGGGTATGCTGGTTTATCCTGGAGAGCAAATTGGTTTGAGTGAACCGGTGCCCTCTATGCGACTCAAATGGATTCGTGAAGGCGTTGAAGATTTTGAGTATGGCCAGCTTTTGCGTGAAGAGGGTAAAGAGTCGCAGCTTAAGCAGCTTATTACGCCTGCCGCAAAAGACTGGCGCAGTTGGTCAAAAGACCCTCAAGAGATTGAAAGCGTAAGAGAAACTTTAGCCAAAGCCCTTATGCAAAAGTAGACCGAGAGGCTAATATTCGCAGCTAAGATTCACTAGCTTTGAGCATCCTGGCATACACTTAAACCCATGTCGAAACCACGTATTATCGGGGGCAGTGCCAAAGGCAGAACACTAGAGACGCCGAGTCGTGGTACAAGACCGAGCCCTTCCAGATTAAGAGAAGCGCTATTTGACAAGCTCGAGTTTGTTGAACGTGGTTTTTTTCTTGATCTTTTTAGTGGTACAGGTGCCATCGGGCTCGAGGCTGCCAGTCGCGGTTGGAAGAGCACCTGTGTTGATTTGGGTAAAGAAGCGGCGAGTATTATTAGAAAAAATGCTAAAGCCCTTAAACTTGAGGCAACGATAGCTCAGGCTGATGCGCTTAAGTTTGTACAAAACAAACCTGAAAGCTTTGATATTGTTTTTGCTGCACCGCCTTACCCGCTCGAGCTTATGCCAATTTTTCAAACGATATTTGATAGTGGTATTGCCAAAAAAGCCGGATTTTATATTTTTCAGCACCCAACTCAGCTAGAGCTAAACCTAAAAACGGATCTACCTATTAGCGTTGATAGCCGTAGGTATGGCTCAAATGTGCTGTCATACGTACGTTTTGAGGATTAGGCTAAGACTCGAGCATCAAACTTTCAGGTGTTTCGAGTAAGTCAATTAGATAACTGGTGAACATGGCAGCCTCAGCTCCATCAATCACGCGGTGGTCAAACGACAGCGATAAATAAAGCATTTGTCTAGCTACAATGCTGTCATCTTCTAAAACTACGGGGCGCTTTTTTATAGAATGAACGCCTAAAATAGCGGCTTCAGGCACATTGATAATTGGAAAGCTAAAAAGCCCGCCTAAGCTGCCGATATTGGTAATACTGAAGCTTCCACCTTTAACGTCTTCAGGTGCCAGCTTATTCGTTCTAGCTTTTTCGGCTAAGCGAGCAAGTTCACTTGCAAGAAGCAAAAGACCTTTCTGCTCAACCTCATGAATAACGGGAACCACTAATCCTTGCTCAGTTGCTACTGCGATACCCAAATTGTAGTAATGTTTTTGCACAATTTCATTGTTTGCTTCATCCAGGCTGGCATTTAGCATGGGAAAAGCCTTCAGTGCCATCACTACTGCCCTCATAATGATGGGCAAGTAAGAAAGTTTGACCCCTTGTTTTTCGGCTGCGGGTCTTAATTTATCTCTTAGCTTCACCAGATTCGTGACATCTGCCTCATCGACATGTAGGGTTCGTACTGTTTGCAAATGAGACGCTAACATCTGGTTTGAAATCGCACGACGTAAGCCGCGTAAAGGTACTCTGGTTTCTCTATCTTTGTAAGCTTCAGGACTAACATAGCTGATTTTGGGAACCGCTACTCCTGAAGCTTGTGAGGGTTTTTGGTAAGCCTGTACATCGGGAACGTGAATCCGACCGTTTGGCCCTGTCCCGGGGATAGAATTTATATCTAGGTTTAACTCTCGAGCCAATTTTCTGGCTGCTGGGACAGCTAGAACACGACCAAAGGGCCCTGTTACTTTGACTTGTTGATTGGCTTGTACAGCCTTAACCGCTTGTGGAGCGCGTCTGATTTGTATGATGGGTTCATCTTGCACATTTTTGTCGGGTTTAAAAAGACTTAAGCTTTCACCATCATCTTTTAGTTCCTGCTCGACAGGTAGGGCCCGCTCAGAAAAGACCGCAATCGGTGCATGAACTGCAACAATCTCTCCTTCTTTTGCCAGCTGACGCTCGAGCACGCCTGCATAAGGGCTTGGCAGTTCAACCGTGACCTTATCCGTCATGACCTCTACTAAGGGGTCATCAATGTTAACCTGGCTTCCCTCGTCAATGAGCCATTTTACAATTTCACCTTCGACAACCGATTCAGCCAGTTCTGGCATTAAGAATTCTTTGGGCATAATACTCCTACAGCAGCTAAATCTAGGTTGATTTTAGCTGCTTCTGGCTAATACTCTAATACTTTCTGAACAGCGCGTAAAATACGGTTTGGCCCGGGTAAATACTCCCTATCTTGGGCGTAAGGGTAGGGCGTATCAAAGCCGGTAACCCGAATGGGGGGAGCTAAAAGAGAATCAAGAATCTCTTCGCAAATGGTTGCAGAAACCTCTGACATAAAATTTAGCGTATGGGGAGATTCACTAACCAGAACCACTCGACCTAACCTGGCAACACTCTTGAGTACCGTTTCCTTATCCCAGGGCATCAGGCTGCGAAGGTCTATGAGCTCAGCTGAAATTTGCTGCTTGGCAAGCTCTTCTGCTGCCTTGCTGGTTTCTGCCATGCTGCCCCCATAAGATATGAGCACAAGATCGGTTCCTTGGCGCAAAACTTTTGCCTGTCCTAAAGGAATAGTGAATTCGATATCCTCAGGAACATCCTCTTTAATAGCCCTGTAAAGGCGTTTCGGTTCCATAAAAATAACCGGATCTTCATCCCGAATTGCGGTTTTAAGCAGCCCTTTAATATCGGTTGGGGTAGAAGGATAAACAACTTTTAAACCAGGAGTATGAATAAAGTGGCTTTCTGGGTTTTGGGAATGATGGTGCCCACCTTTAACGCCTCCACCCGCTGGCATACGCACCACCATAGGCGCATGAAAAATGCCCCCAGAACGGTACCGAAGTTTGGCAGCCTGAGAAACAAGTTGATCAAAGCCTGGGAAAATGTAATCTGCAAATTGAATCTCTGCTACGGGGCGAAGACCATGAACGGCCATGCCTACCGCTGCTCCAATAATGGCTGCCTCAGAAAGAGGGGTATCCATAACCCTATCAGGGCCAAACTGGTCAAAGAGCCCTTCGGTTGCCAGAAAAACGCCACCGCGTTTACCTACGTCTTCACCCATGACAACAACGCGGTCATCGCGTCGCATTTCTTCAGCTAGGGTTCGAGCAACCGTTTGGACTATGGTTTGCATCAACCCAAAAACTCCTTTTTCTGCTGTGCAAGGTGAGGCAAGAGTTCGGCGTAAACATCATCAAACATCCACTCGAGCGGTACCTTTTCAGCTTCAGCCAGCGTATCAAGGGCAGTTTGAAAAGCTAGCTGCGTTTCCTTTATAAACTTTTCTTCTGCTTTGTCTGACCAGAGTCCTTGTTTTTCCAAGAAGCGGCGCATACGTAAGATGGGGTCGCGTTGGCGCATGAGCTCGAGCTCCTCTTTTGAGCGGTATACCGTGTCATCGTCGGCAGAAGAGTGAGCACCAAAGCGCATGACCTGAGCCTCTACCAAAGAAGGCCCTAAACCCGCTCGAGCATTTTCAACACATTCCTTAAGCACGTAGTAGCAAGCTAAAACGTCCATACCATCAACAAGATAGCCGGGCATGCCGTAAGCTTTGGCCTTAATCGCAATCGTTTCAGAACCCGTCTGCTTATTAAAATCAACGCTGATAGCAAGGCGGTTGTTTTCGCATAAAAACACGATAGGCGCACCCTTAGCACCGGCATAATTGATGGCGGCGTGAAAATCGCCTTCTGAGGTCGCGCCGTCTCCAAAGCTGGTCAGTACTGCTTGACCCGTTTCACGTATTTTCATACTGATGGCGGTGCCAACTGCGGGTGGAATGTGGGATGCAATTGCTGATGCTCCAGTAAAAATGTTAAGTGTCTTTGAGCCAGGGTGCATAGGCATTTGCCGCGCTTTTGCTGTATCCAAACGGCTTCCCGTGGTCTGTGCCAGAATTTCTAAAACGGATTGACCCAGTGCCAGGGTCATGGCATAGTCACGGTAGTAGGGAAACAGCCAGTCGGTGCCTTTGCTAATGGCGTGTGCAGCAGCAACCTGAGGCGCTTCATGGCCAGAATGAGGTGCCACAAAACTCATTTTGCCTGACCTTTGTAGTTTGATAAACCTTTCATCTAAAAGGCGGGCTGCCAGCATATGTTTGTAAATGGTTTTTAAGGTTTCATCGTCTAGCGTTAAGGCAAAGGGAGCAATCCAATCACCAGATTGACTGAGTACAGCAATGGGATCAGGATTAAAAGGTTTGAAGTTTTGCGTATCTGCTATCACGATCTGCCTCCTTTAGCAAAGGCGAAAAGCTTCAGTCCTGACATTTAACCCTTAAATGTTCGGGACATAGATTGGTTTCTCTAGTCTAGCATTCTTGTCTTGGGTCGAGGGCTGATTTTGAGATGCAAACGGTAAGCCGAACCTCCGCGTATTAGCTTAAAAGTTGCATAAGGATGTTTGCGTCATTCTTGACTGTCTTAAAGATTGCCCGGAAAGGCTGTTGGGAAGGATTTGTCAGCTAAACATTGCTCTTAGCAAGGCTCGAGCCATCCCTCTAAAGTAGGAAGTTCGTTAGTTAAGTCTAGAGTAAACTAAGACTTGGATAACTGGCAGGAGGTTTTTATGACCGTAAATAATCAACGAGTGGTCGCTTATGTTCTTATTGCCCTTGGTGTTTTGGCAATCATGCAACGGTTTTCGGGGTCTGCGGGCTGGCTAATTGTAGGACTAATAGCCGTGGCCTTTTTAGTAGCTTATGTCAGCAGAAGGCTCTATGGCCTTTTGGTGGTTGGTAGCATTTTGGCGGGGGTTGCCGTAGGAATTTTGCTTGAAGGCAATTGGGGTTGGGTAGGTAGCTTCTTAATTAGTCTTGGCGCAGGTTTCTTTGCTATAGATCAAGTTGAGCGGCGTGAAAACCGCTGGCCAATATATGTGGCAGGTATTTTGGCGGGATTGGGGCTCATTGTTGGACTGCTCTCGAGCGGCCTACTTACATCGGTGTGGTTTGCACTTTTACTGATTGCTGGCGGTCTGGTCCTCATTTTTCGGGGAAATAAGCCGCTTGGTGAAGGAAATTGGGTACAGGTCAATCCAGTAACAGCAAAACCAAGCAATACACAAGCAAAACAAACTGACACTGAGGTTACCTCTAAAGTTACTTTGCCAGAAGTTGAAAAAGAAACTGAGTTAGATGAAAAAGATGCTCCACAATTCGAGCAACAAAAAACAGTAGATATAGAAAAACCCAAAGTGGTAGCTACCACTCAGCTACAAGAAGCTGATGAGCCTGTAACAGAAAGCTCGAGCCTAGACGAAGCTTTGGTTAAAAAACTTGAGACCTGGCGCAGAGAAACGGCAAGGGCTGAAGATAAAGCTGCATATTTGGTTTTAACCAATGAAAGCCTGCAACTCATAGCCCAGCAAAAGCCGCAAACCCTGGCAGACTTAAACAAAATAAAAGGTATTGGAAAAGTGAAGCTCGAGCGCTATGGCGAAGCCCTTTTAGCCTTGATTCAAGGTGCTTAAAGGCAACCTTTTGGGATTAAACAATAAACGTTCCAAATAACTATAGTCTTTTTCATAAGTTACTCCTGATGCTCAAAACTGTTCAGGGAACTTCCCTTTGTGATTGTTCCGACTATAGCGAAAATGGTCGGGGTTCATTTTCAAGCTTTCGATATTTGGTTGCAATGAAAATCTGAAATGCAATAAGGTTTTAGGTAGGCGAAAGCAATCTATAGCTGGACAAAATTGGGTCACTATTCCGCTATGCGCGGTGTACAGGCAAAAACCGTGAAAACTGGTACACTAAAATGGTTGTACGAGTAGCAGATGTTTTTATGCTTGAAAGTTTCTTAAGCTAAGTTACTAATCTTCAAGATAAATTT
>JAHEBB010000437.1 GCA_024642575.1 Trueperaceae bacterium
CCCAAAGACAGGCAAGGCGATTATTGGCAATGAAGAGCAGGCGTTTTCTGCAGAACGTTATGTTGCTGAGCGCTGGCAAGACCCGCTTTTAATAACGGTTGGACAAGCTGGGGTAGAGCTTGGTGAATTATTGACAGCTTTACAGACGGATAGCGCCAAAGCTTCAGAAACCTATGGTCGCCGTGAAGGCAATAGCCCTTATAGCTTTATTGTAAAGGGAAGCGGAAAGGTTTTAGAGCTTGATACCAGCTCGAGAGCCGGTCTTTTAAAAATTGACCTAGACCCCTTTGATGGTCAGGCAGATCTGAGTCTGGCGATGGGACCAGTTATTAAAGGTACGGCTCTACGTGACGCAATGCCCTTTATAAAATTTAATGACTTTACCAATCAGCTCGAGTTTGCTGATGTCTCTAAAGCGCTGCACGCTCGTGTTATGACCGAACTGATTGAACCCTTTGATGTTGAAGCGAGTATAGGTAAAACCCTCCAGTTTTCAGGTGCCTTTACCCTGGCTGACCCTATCGTGATAACGCCCGTTAAGCTCGAGGTTATAAACTGATGGCTAACTTAGACCCCATCATTTTGCGAGCCGAAGGTGTTAGCAAGGTTTACCCTGGCACCCTGGCCTTAGATAAGGTTGACTTTAAAATTTACCGTGGCAAGGTCAATGTACTGATTGGCGAAAATGGTGCGGGTAAATCGACGCTTATGAAGATTCTGTCTGGCGTCGAAGGGGCGAGCAGCGGCAAGCTGCTCTTAGAAGGTAAAGAAATTACGCTCAGGTCTCCACGTGATGCGACCAGACAGGGTATTGGCATCATTTATCAGGAACTTAATCTTTTTCCTAACTTAAGTGTGAGTGAAAATATTTTTATGGGTAGGGAAAAGCTTTCAAGCTTTGGGCTTATTAAGCATAAAGCGCAAGAAGAGATTGCTCGGGGTTTGCTCGAGCGTACCCAACAACCCATCAGCCCAAAAAGTTTGGTGGCAGACTTGCGCATTGGGCAGCAGCAAATTGTCGAAATCGCCAAAGCTTTAGCGCAAAATGCTCAGATTCTCATTATGGATGAGCCAACCTCAGCGCTAAGCCAACACGAAGTTGAGAGTCTTTTTAGCATCATTCAGGACTTGACCGCACAGGGCGTTTCGATTGTTTATATCTCACATAAGCTTGATGAACTTTTGCGCATTGGCGATTATTTTACGATTTTACGAGATGGCCGCTTGGTTGCCGAATCTACCGCTGCTGATGTAAGCCTCGAATGGATTGTTGAAAAAATGGTGGGGCGCAGTAGCGATTCGCTGTTTCAGCGTGAAGAGCATGAAGCCAAAGAGGTCTTACTTGAGGTCAGCCATCTCAATTTGCCCAGAGCAGGCGGAGGGATGATACTGGACGATGTCAGTTTTAAGCTCCGCGCAGGTGAAGTTCTGGGTATTTATGGCCTTATGGGTTCAGGCCGCACGGAACTTTTGGAAAGCTTAATGGGTTTGCAGTATCAGGCTACGGGCGAAATAAAACTAGCTGATAAGCCTCTTAGGGGTAATATCGAAGCTCGTATTCGCTCAGGTTTGGCTTTGGTTCCTGAGGACAGGCAGCGCATGGGCCTGGTACAGGTTTTATCCGTGGCTAAAAATATGACGCTCTCGAGCTTGGGGCGTTTTGTGCGGGGTTTGGCCCTTTCTGATACGCAGGAGAAAAAAGGGGTTAAGCAGATGATTAAAGAGCTCTCTGTCAAAGTGGCTGACCCCGCGCAGTTGATTACCTCGCTCAGTGGCGGCAATCAACAAAAAGTGGTAGTGGCAAAAAGTCTGCTGACTGAGCCTAAGGTTTTGTTGCTTGATGAACCCACCAGGGGCATAGATGTGGCTGCCAAAGGGGATATGTTCAGCATTATGAATGAACTTTCAAAAAAGGGATTAGGCGTGATTTTTGTATCCTCAGAGCTTAAAGAAATCATGGCAATGGCAGATCGTGTACTGGTTTTAGCCAGGGGACGTATTAGCGCAGATTTGGCTCGAGCTTCCTTAACCGAGCAAGCGCTAGTTGCTGCCTCTGCTAACGACGTCGGAAGGCTTGCTGCATGAGTCAGGTAGCCACCCATTCTCGCCCTGCTTTTTCCTGGCGTATGCTGCTTTTAAGCTTTAGAGCTTATATTGCGCTGATTGTGCTCGCTGTCATTTTTGCCTTTTTAAGTCCAGCTTTTTTAACCACAGGTAATCTGGTCATTTTGACCAAACAAGTCGCCTTAAACGCCATCTTAGGTATTGGGATGACCTTTGTCATTTTGACTGCTGGCATTGATCTGTCTGTAGGCTCAATTGTGGGGCTCTCTGGCATGATTGCAGGTGGACTGATTAATCAGGGTTTGGTTTTACCCCTATTTGGCATTGCGATTTTCTTCAATGTCTGGATTGTCATGCTTATTGCTCTGCTGGTGGGCGTACTGGTCGGGGCAATCAACGGTTTGCTTATTACTCGGTTAAATGTGACGCCGTTTATCGCTACTTTGGGCATGCTCTATGTGGCAAGGGGCGCTGCCCTGCTCCGCTCAAATGGGGCAACCTTCCCCAACCTGGTGGGGAATCCTGAGCTTGGCAATACAGGCTTTCCTATACTGGGTACGGGCACTTTTTTAAATTTACCTATTCCCATCTGGATTATGCTTGTCTTTGCACTTTTAGCCACGTTTGTTGCGAGCAAGACCCCTTTTGGTAGGCAGGTTTACGCTGTTGGGGGTAATGAGCGTGCTGCCGAACTTTCCGGTATTCGGGTAAAACGAGTCAAACTTTTGAGCTATATCATTTCCGGGTTTTGTGCGGCTATGGTTGGTCTCATTATCTCATCTCAGTTAGTAGCTGCTCACCCAGCAACCGGGGAGACCTTTGAACTCAATGCTATTGCCGTGGTGGTTTTGGGGGGAACCTCACTCATGGGCGGACGCGGCACAATGGGCGGCACGATTATTGGGGCTTTCGTGATTGGGATTTTAAGTAATGGCATGGTGCTCCTGGGTATTTCAGAGTTCTGGCAAACGGTTATTAAAGGGTTCGTGATTATTCTCGCCGTTGTGGTTGACCAGTTGCAATATAGGTTACAGCAACGCGCTGCTTTGCAATTAAAAGAATGAGCTAAAGCATATTAGCTGGAAGGGAGTTTATTAGAGAAAGGATGAAAAGGGCTGAATTGAAGCCAGAGCCCCAAGATTGGCTTCAGGTCACATAGATAGGTTAGAAATTAGATCGTTAAGTAATTTAAGGAGAAAAGGTATGAAAAAAATTCTATTGCTACTGATTGCTGCACTTTTTAGCCTAAGTCTTGCCCAGGGCAAGCTCATTGTTATTATTACACCATCTCATGACAACCCCTTTTTCAAAGCTGAGGCAGATGCTGCTGATGCAAGGGCTAAAGAACTAGGCTATGAAACACTCGTTCTTACGCATGATGATGACGCTGCCAAACAAGATCAGCTTTTTGACACAGCGATTGCTCAGGGTGCCGCTGCCATTATCCTGGATAATGCGGGTGCTGACGCCTCGATTGCTGCGGTGCAAAAAGCCAAAGATGCGGGTATTCCTAGTTTTCTGATTGACCGTGAAATTAATGCGAACGGAGTAGCAGCTGCCCAAATTGTTTCCAACAACTATCAGGGCGCAACCCTTGGCGCAGAAGAATTTGTTCGCTTGATGGGTGAATCAGGTAAATATGTTGAGTTGGTTGGCAAAGAATCAGATACCAACGCTGGTATTCGTTCACAGGGCTATAACGATGTCATTGGTCAATATCCTGACTTGGAATTAGTCGCCCAGCAAAGTGCCAACTGGAGTCAGACCGAAGCCTTTGACAAAATGGAAACCATCTTGCAAGCCAATCCAGACATTAAAGGGGTTATTGCTGGCAATGACACGATGGCTTTAGGTGCGCAAGCTGCACTGGCTGCTGCTGGTAAAAATGATGTGATTGTCGTTGGTTTTGACGGCAGCCCCGATGTAATTTCTGCGATTAAAGAAGGTAAAATTAAAGCTACCGTTTTGCAACCTGCTGCGGTTCTTGCTGCCGAAGCTGTAAATCAGGCCGATGCTTATATTGCCTCAGGAACCATGCCTGCCGAAGAAAAACAATCGCTTGATTGCGAACTAGTAACACCAGACAATGCTGATGAGTTTGGGGTATTTGCCAGACTGAAATAAGTCGCTATATATGCAGATAAGAGCCGAGATTATTCTTGGCTCTTTTATTTTGCCTTTTCCAAATAAGCCTTAAGAATCGATACGGTGGCCTCAAGGTCAGACTTTGCCACCATTTCAGTTGTTGTATGCACATAACGGCAAGGAATCGATAAAGTGATGCTGGCAACCCCTGCACGGCTAAGTTGCACAGGTGCGGCGTCAGTACCGCCTGCGGTTAAGACCTCGAGCTGATAAGGGGTTTCGGTTTTTTCTGCCAGCTCAATAAATTCATCAACTAGCCAGCGCGTACTAATCGAGCGGTTATCAAGAACTTTTAAGGC
>JAHEBB010000438.1 GCA_024642575.1 Trueperaceae bacterium
GTTACGGCGGGTGAAGGGTCGCATGCCCCTACCTTACGCGGCGTAACTGACACAGAGGGCATTTTACGCTTACCTGTCTACGATGAGTTTGTAACCATGAAGCTAAAACTAGATTTAAAAGACAGTCTAAGTGAAACAGATAATAACAGTAGCCAAAATGATGAGACGCAAACGACTCCGTCCAGTGAGACAACAGCTACACTGGGTGAAAATGGTGCTTGGGAAGGAGAAGACAAGTTTATAAACTATAGTCTTAAAGGTGGAGAGCTCCTTTCTCTAGAGCCTTCAACCGCGTTAGCTGTAAGGCAACGACTCTATAATTTAGGCTACGGCCCCGCTGAGCCTGAAACTTGGGAAGGACCTACTATGCGCAATGCGATTATGGCGTTTCAACGCGATCAAGGGCTCGAGCCTACAGGAAATGGTGACGAAGCTACCAGAGAACGGCTTCGCCAAGTTCATGGAAGCTAAGTTGAGATTATGCCAACAATAGATGGTTTTGAAGACTTAACAACCTGGGATGAAGCATGGACAAAGGATGCCAAACCCAGAGATGAGCTTCGACCTTTCCACCGTATCAATTCTCCTGCCTATGATGAAACTATGAAAAAACAGGCAGTAGGCAATGGCTATGACTGTGGCTGTCGCAACCCCGATCACGATTACGAGACGAGCGTTACTGAGGTTATTACCACAGTCATACTGCAGATAGGTCTAAATATTCTTGGTTTGGGTACGGCTGCGCTCATTAGGTACGTCAAAGAGCAGCTTTTGCGCACGCTACCCGGCTGGGTTCCCGTTCAGCGTGAGCAGGAAAAAGATCGCAGCAAGTGGCGCACCCTTGTCGAAGAAGAAAAGGAAGTTGAAGGCTTACTGGTCAGAAGTTTTCAAACCTGGACAGATGTTCCCTTATACCAGTGGCACCGTTTTTACGACTGGAATTTTCATATCATTCCAGCAAAAGGCTATAAATATATCGTTGGGAAAGGCAATCTTTTAGATACTGCAAAAGATGAAAAGCTACCTGTTGTTGACACAGGTAATCATAAACGGCTCGAATGTGAGTGGGATTGTGGTGCTTTTAGCAATCTTGAATCCCCTAGGGGCAATACGTCGTCACTCAATCAACCTGGGCCTATGTACAATCATACTGACTGGGCTTGGCCTATGGCAGGACAGTATATCTGGATCAGTGGGCGCTGGATTTATGACTGTGGTCATGAACGTGAGGATCTTTTTAAGACAGAATTACATCCTTGCAAAGCCCTAGCCTCAGCACGCTGGGAAGCTGTAAAATTTGATGAGCATGAGCATTTTTCTCCTGCCATTCAGTTTATGTTTTTTGCCTGCCGTCATGGCGGCTATATAGACTTTCCTACCCTTAATAAGCAGAACTATGAATTTATCCTTGACTTACCCAAACTCAGTAGCGAAACCTTTGAGTTTCCCATTGGGCACTCACCTGATTTTCCGCTCAACACCATTCTGGTGCGCCCCAGACTGCTCATGAAAGTAGATTATCAACCTTTTAGCAATGCTTATGGTGTTATCGCCTCAGCGGGAATGGCTGATCCTCAAGTGGAGCTTCTAGCACCTGAAGAAGCAGGTCAACTGCCTTCTCAGGACAAAGTGACTATCCCCTTAAAAAACCTGGCTGAAACCACCGATTCATATGGCATGATCCTTTCCCTTGGCTGGCATGACCCTGGACAAGCCAAACGCGAAACCACCAAAAAAGTGATTGTTAGCTTTACCAATATTGAGGTTCATGAGCATCATGATTTTTGGATTACCGATTCAGAGGTACAAATCAAATTTGGTGTTAATGGACGCTGGTTTTCTGTCTATGAGGGTGATTTTTCTGCCCGCAGTAAATCCTTAAGGCTTGGCAAACGTGTGGAATTACACTTAAATGAAGATGACTATATCGCCATTAATTGTCACGGGATGGAAGAAGACCCTGTTGGTGCCATTATGACTGAGCCAGCAAACGATCGTATTTTAAAGGAAGATGGTCGCGGCAGAGCTTACACTTGGAAGGGTGATATTGACCAACCTGATAATTTCCATGCCTCGAGGGTCGCTGCTGACCTTTTAGAAAAAATGATATCTACCCTAGAAAATCAAAATGACCCGCTAGGTATTATAGATCCTGGTTATAAATTACGCGACGGCGATTCAAGCAATCCAATACAGGTAAGCAAACTCATGGAGCTTACAGGTGGGCCCGGTCGGGTCTTTCGAGGTTTTCTCACAGCTCATGTAACCACGGTAGAGGATGAGCAACTAAGGTACACACCTACAGAGAGAGACTATGTGCTTAAATACACGCTTGAATACCATGATCAATAAACTAACCGCTATGAAGGTAAGCTAATGGCGCTATCTCATACCGTAGAACAAGGTGAATTTCTTTCCAAGATTGCGCTCAACTATGGCATCGATGATTACCGCCTCATTTGGAATCATCCTGAAAATGTAGTCCTAAAAACGAAGCGGAAAAACCCCAATATTCTTCTACCCGGAGACAGTTTATTTATTCCTGATGCGCAGCACAAAGAGGCGGCGATACTAACCGGAAATCGCCACCATTTTCGCCTTATTTCAATGCAGCTAAAAATTCGTTTCAAGCTTAATGATGTCAGCGCTCGAGCCTTGGCAGATAAAGCCTGTGACTTAGAAATAGAGGGGGTCAAATCTCAGTTAACAAGCGATGCAGAAGGTTTGTTGGAACAAACCATTAGGGCAACAGATGAAAACGCTCAGCTTTTGATTGTAGAGCAAGACAAACATATCCGCATTCATATAGGTCATCTTGATCCTATAGAAGAGCGTACCGGTCAAGTCGCCCGTTTAAATAACCTGGGCTATGGTGGTGGCCATATGTCTGGACAAGATGAAGGTCAATACTTGATGGCCGTCGAGGAGTTTCAGTGTGATCATAATCTGAAAGTTGATGGCATCTGTGGCGACCGTACCCAGGCCAAACTTGTAGAAATTCATGGTTGCTAGCTTGCTGCCTCCGCATCCCAAACAGCATTTTCCAAATCTGGAAAAGAAATCTGACATTCTCCTGGCCAAATGTTTTCAACTCGAGCGAAGCCATTCTTATCCAATTTATCTTCAACAATGTCTCCATTTGCCTGGACAAGGCGAAACGCAGCTTCGGCTACAGGATTATTATCTTCATCTACCAGCTGAATTTCAATCCAGTCATCGATAAGGCCAAACTCAGCATCATCGGCAATATCGTAAAAACGAATATCACAAATGCCCGCAGGAATATCGTGTATTTCGACTTTGCCATCTGCTGGAATAACCCCTTTGACAATCGTTCCATCTGTCAAAGCTATCCTATAATTTTTCTCTTTTAAAACTTGACCCTCTTCATCAAGCAGATTAAAGCTTATCCAGGATAATGCGTCTTGCGAAGCATTTTGGCTCGAGGCTGTCGTTGGGGATACAGCAGGAATCCCTTCTACACCCATCTTCTTAACTGAGATAGGATAGCTGAGATTTGCGCCAGCGATTACTGCCATGCCCGCGACCCCAGAAACCTTAACTTTTTTAACCGTCGTTGTCTTTGCAATGTCTGTCTTGCTTGCAATACTGAGCTTGGCTTCTTCTATCTGTACATTCTGAGCTTGGGTAATCGTACCTGTCTCTTGCTTAAGGTCTGTATTTAAACGCTGCATTAGGGTTTTTGCTTTACCAATAAGCCCTTGCATACTGTTAATGTCCTCATTCTTCTCTGCTGCGGACAAAACAAGAACTTCACTATTTAAGCTAAGACTTGCAGCTTCTTGCTTTTCAACTAGTTTTTGCTTTGAACCATAAATCTGAGGCATAGCAAAAGCTTGCGCTTTAAAAACAAGCCTATCCCCTTCGACGCGCCTCGTATAAAATTCAGAATAGTTGTCTTTTGGGGTACTGGGTAACAAGAATGCCGCCATAAGATCAGCATCTGCTTTAAGAAGGTTAGAATCTTTAGGATCCATAAGTTGCCAGCTAGACGCCTCAGGAGGCGTTAAAAACACCCTTATTTCATCGTCATCATCAGCATCCCAGGCTTTGAATTGACCTTCAAGCAGGGTTGGAAGGGGCGTAGTAGATTGCGGCTTAATTGAAGTAACGAGGGTAAGACTCAGCGTCAAATCATGGGACTCATCCTCAAAAGGAAACCTGAGCGCTTCACATAAGTAATAGGTTCCAGCAAGTTTTACCGCTCCAGGTAGGTAGACAAGGTCGGCTTCGCTACCCGTTGTGAGGTAGTCACTTAAGGGCGTAATCTGACCGTGGGCAGCAAGCTCCTTAAGAAGTGCCATTTTTTTACCACTATTTACCTCTAGCCCTGTCTTTTGAATGGTAATTGGCTCGGAATCGTTCTTAAACCTTGTGGGGAGCTTAGCACTTAGATTTTCCCAGCTCGAGTCCAGTTCAAAGGCATTGTCCTTATCAAAAAAGACAAATCTCAGCGCCTCTTCTTCGGCGTGAATCGCACTAAAC
>JAHEBB010000439.1 GCA_024642575.1 Trueperaceae bacterium
AAAGCTGGGGGCTGTCTTTAAGAGACTCGAGCCTTCAGACATGACCCTTCAAATCGAGGGACGCTTGATTAAGCTTGACCAGCATCATATGGAATTTCTAATGCTTAATCTCATGATGGCTATGTTTTACACGCGTTTGGGTGAAAATGCCTCTAGGGGTAAGGCTTATAGCAGTGCGGACTTTGTTGACGTGCTGAGTGCCTTTCCTGAAGACATTGTGCCTGTTCGTCGCAAAAACAGAGCCTATATTTCAAGTATTCTCTCAAAAAACGAGGTTGAGCGAGAAGATAAATACAACCGCAGGCTTTTCAAGCGCATCAAGCATGGTCAGTATGTTATTAATCCTGAGCTTTCCGTTTGGATTGAAGGCAGCTGGCAAGCTATCTATGACTTGTTAAACCTGGACTTACTGGGCTTTAAGGCAGTTCATCCTGATGCGTTTTATGCCGAGCACAGAAATACCGCTAGTGAGAATCGACTCCTGGCATTTAGGGCATTGATTTTGGGGACTATTGAATCAGTTTAGAGTTGCGTTGCCTAGACTTAGTTAACGAACTCATGGTCACTAGCGTAAGGGTAAAATAGCAACCTCTAAACCAAACTGAACTATGTGAAAAACCCAAGTCTTCTTTTTGACCTTGAGGTTTTAAGTGCCTTTGCTGGGGCAGGAATCTGGAGAACAAGAACCTAGCGACACTCAGCCTTATGGGGGTGCCTAGATAAATTGGGGGTAATTGTACGCTAAGCAAGTTAAATTGCCCGCCAGGCTGATGAAAATCAATTATTCTATGGCCATGAGCGCTGAAAGTATTTATCAAATCAAAATAACCCTTAGAGATATAAAGCCACCCATCTGGCGTCGAATTGAACTGAAGGGCAATACAAGCCTCAATAAACTTCATGAAATCATTCAAGAATCATTCCGCTGGTGGAATAGTCACCTACATCAGTTTGATGTTGATGGAGAATTCTATGGTGTGAGCTATTCTGAAGCTGATTTTAATGTAAAAAGCTCCAAACGCTTCAAACTCCATCAAGCTGCCCCAGCTGTAGGTGATAAGTTCTTTTACGAGTATGACTTTGGCGATGGCTGGCTACATGAAATCAAAGTTGAAGCCATAACTGAGGCAGAAAAAGGCGTAAAGTATCCCCGCTGTATTAAAGGAAAACGCTCAGGCCCACCTGAAGATGTCGGTGGCCCTTGGGGTTATGAAAACTTTTTAGAAGCCATATCCGATCCTGAACATGACGAGCATGAAGAATACTTAGAGTGGGTAGGTGGCTCGTTTGATCCTGAAGCTTGTGATCTTAAAACCATCAACGGAAAATATAAACTCCTCTAAATTACCTTTCTGAAGCAGGTAACCACCTGTAAAGAGTGGGAATAGAAACCCCTAGATTCTGAGCCACCTCTTTAGGCGGCGTGCCATCATCGAGAAGTTTCTTGGCTGATTCAAGCTTGCTTTTGGTCATGCTTCGTTTTCGACCGCCAACCCTGCCTCTTTTTCTGGCAGCATCGAGCCCTGCTTTCGTCCTTTCAGCAATCAACTCTCTTTCCATTTGTGCTAAAGAGGCCATAATATGAAAGAAGAATCGTCCTGCAGGGGTGGTAGTATCAATGCCATCGGTTAAACTTTTAAACTGAACCTCTTGCTTTTCCAGTTCCGCCACAAAATCAACTAAGCCTTTTACACTCCTACCCAGCCGATCTAATTTCCAAATCACAAAGACATCACCAGCTCTAAGTTGACCTAAAGCTTCATCTAGTCCTGGGCGTTTGCTTTTTAGACCTGAAAGCTTGTCCTGATAAATGCGTTCACAGCCTGCTTTTTCAAGGGCATCGAGCTGTAAATCTAAAGATTGATCCTCTGTAGAGACTCTTGCATACCCAATTAACACCGTGACCTCCTGTTAAGCTCTCCATTTTTCTCAAAACTCATCACTGAACGAATCATTTGAGCATTATAAAACGAGAAGGGTTATTGAGAAAGAACTTATGGGCTTTCTGGCTTGTTGTTAGGGATAGCACTTTGGCTTCTCAAAAACCACCGTTTTTAAGAAAGACAAAGGAGGTCAAAAATGGCAAGACATGAAATGCTCAGTCAAGCACAACGAGAGGAGTTAAGCAGTTTTCCAGATTTGAGTGAGCGGGAGCTTGCAAGATATTACACGCTTACAGCAAAGGATATCGAACTCATTTCCCAGAAGCGAAGTGATGCCAATCAATTAGGATTTGCGGTGCAGCTGGTCTTGCTACGTTTTCCAGGGCGAGCGCTCGGCCCATCAGAGGCTGTACCAGAAATGATTATCTCCTATGTTGCAGAACAGCTAAAGGTTAATCCTAAGGCTTTTGGTACTTATGCCAAAGCTAGAGATACAACCCGACGGGAACACTTAAGGGAAATAGTTGAACAGTTTCAGTTCAAAGAATTTCCAGATACCAAAAAGGCCCTAGCAGATTGTCTGCTGCCCATAGCATTAAGTACGGATAATGCCTTTGTTTTGGTCGAAGCTCTCATAACCCATATGCGTGAACATAAGATTGTGCTTCCAGCGGTTTATACGCTTGAAGAATTTGCGTGGGATGTTAGACAACAAGCCAGAGCGCAACTCCAGAACAAACTCACCTTCCAACTGACAGGCGAACAAAAGAGCAAGCTTGATGCTTTGCTAGATTCTGAAATTGAGAATACCTCTAGCCCTCTTATCTGGTTACGACAAGCTGCACCTAATCCAACGGCTACAGGCTTCCTTAATCAATTTAAACGCCTTGAGCACATTCGCGCTCTAGAGCTGGATCCTAAACTGATAAAAACGATTCATCAAAACAGGTTGAAACAGCTTACGCGTGAAGGTAGCAAAATAACAGCCCATAATTTAAAGCGGTTGTTAGCACCTCACCGTTACGCTTTGCTGGTTGCGTATCTGCTAGATAGTGCAGAGCGTATAACGGATGAGCTTTTAGAAATGCATGACCGCATGATGACGCGTTTACTGAGTAAAAGTGAGCAGCTACGGGATGAAGCGTTTTTAAAACAAGGCAAAGGTATTAATGAAAAGGTCTATCTGTATGCAACCTTAGGTAAAGCCCTTATTCAAGCGAAAGAAGATGGCAATGATCCATTTGCGGTAATTGACTCCGTACTTGGCTGGGAGGACTTTATTCAAACGGTTCAAGAAGCTGAAAAGCTGGCACAGCCCGTTGACTTTGATTACTTGATGTTTGCACTTAACCGCTTTGCTTATTACAGACAGTACACCCCAACCTTACTCGCAGGGTTTGACTTTAAAGCGGCAGCTACAACAAGAGATTTAAAAGCTGCGATTGACCTCCTCACAACAATGAATCAAGAAGCTAAACGAAGAGTGCCTGATCATGCACCACTAGATTTTCTTAAACAGAGGTGGAAGCCCTATGTTATTCAGCCAGGAGGCATTCATCGGCAATACTACGAACTGGCTGTATTAAACGAACTTAGACATAAGCTTCGCTCAGGTGATCTCTGGGTCAAAGGTAGCAAGCGCTATCAGGACCTTGAGGATTATCTTTTACCTACTGCTGACTGGCAAGCTTTAAAAGCCTCAGGCAATTTACCTATTCCTATAAGTACAGATGCTGAGATTTATCTTGAAGAACGTGCCGAGCATCTGCACCAAACGATGACTGTAGTTGAGCAAGGCATCAAAAAGAATGAACTGCCTGATGTGCGCTTACAAGATGGACGTTTAAAGATTTCACCTCTCAAAAGCCAAAGACCTGCAGGCATCTCCAATCTTAGACGACAGCTTTATAAACTATTCCCACGTATTCGCTTAACCGAATTATTGGTTGAGGTTGATAATTGGACAGGTTTTAGTCGGCAGTTTACACACCTACAGAGTTGTGAGCCTTGCAATGAGAAAGCTTTCTTACTTTCAGTGATTCTGGCTGATGGCATTAATCTGGGTTTAGATAATATGGCGCAAGCATGTACAGGGCTTAACTACCAGCAACTTGCCTGGGTCGCTGATTGGCATGTTCGAGATGAAACTTATCAGCGAGCCTTAGCAGATCTGGTCAATACTCAGCATCGTCACCCTTTTGCTAGGCATTGGGGAGATGGTTCAACGTCATCTTCAGATGGGCAGTTCTTTAAATCGGGTGGGCAGAGAGATATGGGCTCTCAGACCAATGCCCGATATGGAACAGAGCCAGGTGTTACCTTTTATAGTCATATCTCAGATCATTATGCACCCTTTTATAGTCGGGTTATTTCTACTACCACTCGGGATGCTAGTTATGTTTTAGATGGCTTGCTGTATCACGAAACAGATATCAACCCAAAAGAGCATTACACCGATACACATGGCTATACAGATCAGGTTTTTGCTATGTGCCATTTGCTTGGCTTCTCATTTGCACCTAGGATTCGTGACCTTAAAGATAAGAAGCTTTATACCTTTGAACATCCTAAGCTTTACCCAACACTACTACCCCTTATTGGGGGTAAG
>JAHEBB010000440.1 GCA_024642575.1 Trueperaceae bacterium
CTCTAAAACCATCTGAAAAGCGTTGAATCCAACATTATTAACCAGTTCGGTATTGGCCCCCATTTCAATGAGGTTATCCAGAAGCGTCTCATTACCTAGACGTGCGGTGGTCATTAAGGGCGTTAAATTAAAAAGGTTGCGAAAATCTAAGCCAAACTGGTCAATTTCTCTAAGCATTGCAGCTGGATTTTTGGTGTCATAGGGAAAGAAATACTTTTGAGTTAATAACTTGAGACCCTTTTCGGGCTGGCTAGCGGGTTTAAAGCCTAGTTCAAGCAGTTGACCAAGCCGCCTTAAGTCCTGATAAACCAGAGCATATTCAAAGAGCAAAAGTCGGGCTTTTTTATCGCCTTGATCAAGCGCCTTAGCGTCAAGGCTCCTTAAAGCCTCCGTCTTAAGAACTTGCCAAGGCACTTCTTTTTGCTTAAGAATCTTATTGCGAATATCCTCGGCTTGCTCGAGCTTGCCTTGCAACTCCAGTTTGCGCGCTTCTTGCCGCCAACTAGCTAAACTCGAGTCCTGCTCGGCAAGCTCGAGAGGTCCTTGCCAAGGCTCTAAGCCTAAAAGCTCAAAAAGCGCTTGCTTAATAGTTGTTTCAATCATATAAAGATTGCTTATGGCTCTGGTTATAGCAACATATAGGGCATTGATATAAAACTTGTAAATTTCTAAGGATTTATCGCTTTTGTCTTTAGCACGGTTATAGCTTAGGTCTGCCATCAAATCCTCAGGACTCACGTCACGGCTAATTTCCCGAAAACGCGCTTCATCGGCTGAAACAAAATTGTAAAGAATGATCGTGTCGTACTCGAGCCCTTTGGCTTCTTGAATTGAGAAAATTAAAGGGGTTTCAAAAACCTTGCTGGCCTCGGCTTTTTGATTGGGATGCATGACAATAACCGCAAACGCTGTAGACAGTCGGGTTTTTTGATTGAGTTCGGCAAGCCGCTCATCTTTTTCTAAAAGCAGTATCTTGCCTGAGCTCTCCGCACTGCCAGTAACCAGATAATTGCTTTCCCGATCAACGGAGCCAAAGCGGGCTGTTTTTAACTTTAATATGCGATTGGCGACTTCGGTTACCTGAACCGAGTTGCGGTAGTTGTTATGCAAAATGCGAATGAGTTCAGTGGCTGCGTCAAGGCCATCTTGCTGGTAAAAAAAGCTTTTTAGACTTGACCAGGAAAAAAAGTTAGGGTGAACAATCTGATTCGCATCGCCACAAAGAATAAAGTTCTTAGCTTGCCTTAAGGCTTTTAAAATAAGCTGAAGCTGAATATTGGTTAGGTCTTGTACTTCATCAACCACAATAAAGTCATAGCGAGGTTCAACCAGCGACAAGTAATCGTAACTTAAGATATTAGCGTCGTAGTAATCATTATCTTTCATAAACGCCAGGTACTTAAGAAACAAGTCATATACCCCTTCGCGCTCTTGAGCTGGGAAGATAGATTGCCTAATACCCAAGTTTAGATACGCTTCGCGGCTTAAATAAGGCTTATCAGCGGAAGGCCCTGTAATAACCCCTTTAAATTCTTCCAAAAGCTGGTGCGGGTCTTGCTTACTGACACTGCGGTAGCGCGAAACCCAGCCCTCAAACTCTTTAGCACTTAGCTCCCTCCCAAAGGGAACCTTCCAGCTAGCCAGGTACTCCTGAAAGGATAAGAAGCTCAGCTCTTGCAAATCATTTTCATAATCAAGGGCATAGTAAAGGTCTCTGGAGTGCTGTGCCAAATAAGCAGAGCGCGTTACATAGAGAACTTCGCCCACTGCCTCTTTCATCTTTTCTAAGGTTAAGGCCGTTTTGCCGCTCCCTGCTGAGCCAATAATAATTTGTGGTACTGCTAACTGATAAATGGCATTTTGGGTTTCATCAAAAGAAATGATCTTATTTAGCAAGTGAAAGCTTGCTTGCTGAGGATTGAGATAGCTTAAGGTTTCCTGGTCTTCAGGAGGGCTCTCTAGACTAGGAATTTTACTTTCATCAAGCTTGGCTCCTCGCTTTAAGAATCGTGATTTATCGTAGGCATGGTTAGCAATATATTCAAGCACCAAAATATAGGTCTCAGCCTTATAGCGATAAAGCGAAAAGAGCAGGCGGTTTGTTTTATCCAGACGACAGCGGTAAAGGTTATCGCCAACCTTTTTAACCTCGGCTGAGTAAAAATCACCCGCTTCCAGATAGCCTTTTAGCTTTTCAAAATGAGGGATTTTTTGGGGATCTAGCTGATGATAATAAAGTAATTGCACGCCTGTTTCCTTCTTGCTTGATCAAGTAAGTTTAACATGCTCCCCTAAGTTAAGGGTTCTTTAATGAGAATACTTCCGTTCTCGAGCTTCTCTAACAAGGCCGACAATCTCATCTTTGCTTAGGGCAGTTTTAAGCTTGACACTGGGCACATCTAAAGGTGAACTTTCAGTGCTCACCGCTTGAAGCAAAAAGACCTGACCGTCTTGCCTGGTTATGCATACGGCACCATCACGCTTGGCTTCATCCAAGACTTTAGCCAATTGCTGCCTAGCTTCTGAGTAAGTATAAGTGTTCATTTAAACCTCCACGGTGGCTAACTTGAGTTCTTTGGCTAAGTCTAGACAACGTATATCTAAACTAAGTAAAGGAGCCCCATAACGCTCTACGGTGGTTAGCATAAACGCATCATAGGCATAGATGTTTAAGCTATGAGCAATCTCGACTGCTCTAGATAAATCTATAGCAACAAACCAAATAGGAATACGTTTATATATATCCACAGCTTCTTGGGCTTCTTCAAGCAGTAAGCTTTGAGGATTGTGGTTAAATTTTGCAGAAAAAGCATTGGCAAGTTCCCTATGAAGAGACTGGGAAGCTATAACTTGACCTTTGGTCAGTTCAACTAATCTAGGCTTTGAAGCTTCTCCAAGTAGCGCTGATGTATCGAGGGTAATCATTTACGTACAATGGCACAATATTAGAAGGGTCATATCTCTAGAGTGCTTGTAAAGTCCTCCCAGGTACGTCATAACCTTAACTTCTTGCCTAAACCCTAAAAATCCCCTATCCTAAAGCTATGACGATAGAGCTAAACCCAGAACAGGAAACTGCCCTGCAACAATTGATTGAGGCAGGACAGTATGCAACCCCGCAGGACTTCATTGATGAAGCCCTAGCTGATGCTTATAGCCGTACTGAAGAATTTAAAAAATGGGCTCGGGCCAAAATTGCTGCATCTGATGAAGATATAAAAGCAGGGCGTGTGGTTGCCCTCACCAAAGAAAACGTTAATGACGTTTTGGATCAACACCGTAACGGCACATTAAAGCCGCACTAGCATTATCTGTGGCTGTTGATTTTTCATTTAATGCCCTGACTGACCTAGAGCTTATCAAGGACTATATTAGCCAGCGTAGTGGCAACCCAAAAGTAGCAGCAAAGTTTATAGAAACGTTGATAGCAGAAGTGCAACTGCTTGATACTTTTCCCCAGGCAGGTTTTCCACGGGATGATTTGCTCATTAATATGCGTCAGCTCAACATCAAGGGCTATATCTTCCTTTATGAACCTACAGAAACAGGGGTTGTTGTCAAAGCAGTAACGCGTAAGGGGCGTGACCTTCCTAGTATGTTTAAGCAATAAGCCGCAGTATAATCATGCTTAGATACTTAGTATCAGGAGGCTTGAAAATGAGTCAAAAAAGCAGATGGTTCTTAGGTTTTGCTTGTGCTGCCCTGCTTATCGCACTTGCTCGTAGCTGGATAGGTGAAGATATCGCCGATTTCTCAACAGGTCTTGCTACAGCCCTCATGATCGGAGTGCTAGTAGCTTGGAAGGGTAAACGCGCTCAGTAACGCATTGATGTGAATGCAAGGATTTCCTTTTAGATGAAAAGCGCTTTAATAGAAAAAGCTAGCCACCTAGTAAATGAAAAAACAAATCTAAATAGTAGACCTTATGAGACCTAATGCCCGAAGAATAGCGGGTTAATAGAGATTAGGGGCAATCTTGCAGGCTTTAGATAGAAGTCACTTAATTTCTTTAATAGTCCGTTTCGAGGGGATGGGCCAATAACCCCAAATAGGTTTTACTCTCTTAACTGGATTGTCCACTCTCATAATTGACTATTTGGTAAAAAAGCGCGCTATTTTCACCTCTTTACCTAGGTTAGGTGGACTTATATTTTTGAGAGCTTTCTAAGCACTAATTTCTCATAAACAAGCGCAGGTCTTAATAAATATTGGGCTATATATATCTCACCTGTTAAAACGCCTTGCTCAAAAAGCTTACAGAACAGCTCTAAACATCTCGTTAATGAGGCCATCGGGGGAGAAAAACATACCTAACAGTCCATCAATACTTGCCTTTTATGTGTAACTGTATATAGTTACTGATACCGTTGCTCAATTAAGCAATCAGGCTGGCAAAGCGAGAAACTCTTGTTTTAGCCCTAGGCCTTAAAGCAAACCAATCATTAAGTCTGACTATGTTGATGGCTGTAGCTATAGCTTCA
>JAHEBB010000441.1 GCA_024642575.1 Trueperaceae bacterium
AAAACTGCGCTTGCTCTAACTTTAGCTAAAGAATTTAAGCTCGAGATTATCTCAGCTGATGCTATGTTGGTCTATAAAGGGATGGATATTGGTACCGCCAAACCTAGCCAAAAAGAACAAGTCGCAGTGCCACATCACCTCATTGATGTGGTTGCACCCGATGAACTTTTTAGCGTAGCCAGTTATGTCAAGTTGGCAGAACAAGCGATTGCCGAAATCTTAAAAAGAAACCATCTTCCCCTCATTGTGGGTGGAACGGGTTTTTACATTAAGGCACTGGTTGAGGGTCTGCCCACGGTTCCAGCAGCGGACTTTAGCATTCAACAAGCCTTTTGGGACCGTTTTGAGCAAGAAGGGCTCGAGCGCTTAAATCAAGAATTAGAAGCGTTTAGCCCTCAAGATGCAGTCAGAGCCCAAAGAAACCCAAGGCGAGTAATAAGGGCTTTAGAAATTATCCAGCGAACAGGTAGAGCGCCTATAAATTTCAAAAATACACAAGCTGCATTTTCTTATAGCAAATGTATTCTTTTACCGCCTCTAGCAACCTTACAAACGCGAATTGAAGAACGAACAAAAGCGATGCTTAACGCTGGCTGGTTGGCTGAGGTCAAGCAGCTCATAGAAACTTACCCCAATCTGGCGACCGCTAAACAAGCCCTGGGCTATGACATTCTGGCGAATCACTTGAGAGGGGAAATAAGTCTGAATGAAGCCGAACAGCGCATTACTCAAGCGACACTCAACTACGCCAAACGTCAACGAACCTGGTTTCGCAAAGAGAGCGCAGATCTAAAACCCGAAAAGCTTGCAAAAGCCGCCAAAACCGAAGTTGTGAACTGGTTAGCAAGCTTATAAACAGACAGTGCAAACGTAAGAACCTGCCAACATCTTCATAAAGTCATAAGGTAAACTATTTACTAATATCTATGTCATTCACTTTTTTAAACCCTCTATTTTTACTGGGGCTGCTGACTATCCCCGCTGTTGTTCTTTTACACTTCATTCGCTTGCGTAAAAAGCGTCAAGATGTTTCAGCTATGTTTTTGTGGAAACAAGCGTTAGAAATCACCGATACCCGTAGACGCTTTTCCCCAACCTGGCTCCTCTTATTACAGCTTTTATTTGTAACCCTGGCAAGTCTCGCCTTATCTCAACCTAGTTTTTCTTTTCAAGGCCCTCCAGACCGCATTTTTATTATTGACGCTTCTGCCAGCATGACTGCAAAAGATAGTGATGGTATTAGGCTCGAGAAAGCTATTAAAGAAGCAATTAGCCTGGCAAGGCAATCAGGTCGCGTAGCGATAATAAGAGCTGGCTTAGATGCGACTGTTGTACAAGGTTTAACAGGAAATACTGCTGACATTACAGCAGCTCTAAGTAGCATAAAAGCTGCTGACCGTGAAACCGATATGGATCGAGCTATTTCACTAGCGCTATCTATTGCGCCAGAAGCTGATATTCATATTTTTACAGATAGTGAAGCCCCTTCAGGTAACCAAATCAGCTTGCACCCTGTTACAGGGGATGCGCTTAATCTGGGCATTAACACCTTTGATATTGGTATTCAGCAGGCATTTGTATCGGTGGTTAGTAATCATCCAAGACCTCAGGAAGTTGCTTTGGAGCTTTGGCAAATTTCAGGCGAAAATGAAACGCCTGTGGGCCAAAGCACGCTACTCATTCCTGCTATGGGTCAGGCCAATGTCAGTTTTCCCTTACAAACCAGTGGGGGGTTTTTTGAAGCCAGATTGCAAGCTCCCGACTGGGATGCTCTCAGTCTAGATAACTCTGCTTTTGCCGGGAAACGTGACCTAAATATTGTTTTAACTGCGCCTGATGAGCTCTTAGAAAGAGCCCTTGCTGCCATTCCGAATATCAGCTTTCAAACCTTGCCCAATGCCGATCTTAATGCCCCAGGGTTTGATGTAAGAATTGTTTTTGAACCTGTTCCTGAAACGGCAACGGGCAACTTTTTGCAATTTGCACCTGTTGCTCAAATCCCAGTCTATAAGCTCATAAATAGCTGGGATCGTAGTGACCCCCTTTTACGCTTTGTCGATCTGAATGAGACCGTAGTCGGTATCGACTTAGACTCGAGCCTAAGTCTAAACCCCGACTGGCAAATTCTAGCTGAAACCAGTGATTTGAGCCCCGTTATCGCACGTTTACAAACGCCTGAAAAATCCATTTTGCTCTTAAACTTTAACCCCAGCCAAAGCGATATGGTTAACCGCAGTGCCTTTCCTTTACTTATGACCAATATCATGAATTCTTTCAGGGATGAAGAGAAGTTAGTGCTGGGGGAATTATTGGCTGAAGGCGCAATTTTAGAACGTGGTGCATCTGGGCAAATCGTCAATCAAGCAAAAACCACTGTAGATAGTCCAGGCATATACCTTATGAACGGAGAGCCTTTTACCGCAAGTTTGCTTAGTGCCGGAGAGTCCAGTTTAGCTGTTATTGAAACACCAGAAACGCCACCAGCTTCAACGAGTGGTCGCAGTTCCGAAAGAGTTAGAGATATTGCGCTTTGGCTCATTGCTCTGGCAACTTTATTTTTACTGGCTGAGTGGCTGCTCTGGTCACGCAGTAAAACCGCCTGGGCATTTAGACGCTAAAAGGCAAACTGAATTTCAAAATGGATGAGCACTTGATCTTCAATTGTCCAGAACAAAAAAGAGGGTCTTGACATTTCAAAATCAGAAAGTAAAATTTCAAAGTCACCTACAGCCTTGAATTTTTGATCATCACGTGAAAGAAGTACAGGTACGGTTAAAGTTTTACTTTGTCCATGCATAGCCAGGTCACCCTCGAGCGTTAAGTTTAGGCTCTCCCCCGTTTGTAAAGGGGCTAAGTCTTCAGGTATACGGTTTAAGACAAACACAATCTCAGGAAATTTACCCGACTCAAACACCGTAAGTCTGGCATTGGTATCGCGAATAGGGTTACGGGAATCAAAACTACTGGCATCTAGACTGATGGTTAAACGGGAGCGTTTTAGGTTCTCAGGGTCAAGCGAAAGCTCGAGCGTTTTCACAGCAGCCTGACCTAGCACAGTTTCCCTTTCGTCTTTTGCTTGATAGCTCACAAAACTCTCGGGCAAAAGCGTCACACTCTGCGCCCAGCTTATGCTAATCAGGCTTAAACCTAGCCAGAAGCTTAACCATTTTCCCATATACATCTTAGATGTTAGACGCTTCATCTTTCTGACTCCTTCTTATTGATAGCTTAGATAAGCCTATGATGGTTCGCTCTGAAATCACCTTGCCTATTACGGTAGCACTGCTTTTAGCGGCAGGACTGGTCATTTTGAGCAGTGCCGCTCCAGATTTAGGTTTTCTTAATCGGCAGCTTATTTTTGCTGTCTTAGGAGGCCTGGCTTGCACTCTTATTTTATTTCTTGGAAGCAAGCGCATTCTGGCTTTAGCGTTTCCACTTTACTGGTTATCGATAGCTTTTTTGATTATCACACATCTCTTTGGGACAGAGGTAAATGGCGCTAAATCTTGGCTATTTCTTGGCCCTCTACCTGGTTTTCAACCTTCGGAATTTGCCAAACTCAGCCTCATTCTGGCCCTAGCCAAACTTCTGCACGATAAGCCTATTAAAACCTTTCTTGACTATCTCAAGCCCGTTATGCTTATGCTCATTCCATTTGGGCTGGTTTTTCTCGAGCCTGATCTGGGAAGTGCTTTGGTCTTAGGCGCTATAGGGGCAGGCATGATCTTAGTCAGAGGCATTCCCTGGAAACATCTGCTCATTTTCATCGTGCTTTTTGCAGTTGGCATGCCCACAGTTGTTTGGCCCCATTTAAAACCCCATCAAAAAACTCGGCTTAGCATTTTTCTAAACCCAGAGGCTGACCCGCAAGGTAGCGGCTATCAGGTAATACAGTCTCGAATTGCTATTGGTTCCGGGGGAATCTTGGGCAAAGGTTATAGACAAGGAACTCAAACGCAACTGGGCTTTATTCCTTATCCCTATTCCGACTTTATCTTCCCTGTGGTTGCTGAGGAAGGGGGTCTACTTGCCTCGGTCATATTGCTTGGTTTATATGGTCTTTTATTCTGGCGACTCACGTCTATGGCAACCGAGTGCAAGTATGAACGCGACCAGCTCCTTATTGTTGGCGTGGTTTCCCTCTTAGGCTTTCAGGTACTGATAAATATTGGGGTAACGCTTGGACTTGCTCCTGTCACAGGCATTACGCTGCCCCTTATTTCTTATGGTGGCACCAGCCTTTTATCTACACTAACCGTTTTATCTCTTGCCTTTGTAGTTCATAGAGATAGGTTTAAAGAGTGGTAAGGCTCTATGAATTCCAGCTTCACTGGACTAATGAAGGAAGACTCATTTAAAGTGAAACACCCAGCCTTATCGATAAGTTTTGGAAAGATTAAAGAATTTAGCTAACCAGATGATAGCTACTGTAGAAACTCGAGCTAAAACCTTTTAGACTTTAAACAAATCC
>JAHEBB010000442.1 GCA_024642575.1 Trueperaceae bacterium
CTTTGCTCTGCGATAAGACGCAGCTGCACCAGCCAGGCGTTCGCCACTTGGAGCGTCCAAGTCAACCACATTGACACTAACCCCTGACAAGTGCATGAGATGTGCCATGGTTAAGACTGAGGTAGTCTTCCCTACTCCGCCTTTATGATTGGCGATGGTGATGACCATGAATTATTATATAGTTATATAACTATATAACCATGAAACAAAGATACCAAACTTACGTCAAAGTATCTAAAATTTCTTCGGGCTCCAACAACTATTAAACGAAACATTTCATTTGCGTTTTCATACTCAATATCTTTTTTGTTTTTTCGGATGTTTTTCATTCTTTGATGGAACGGAATGGGTCAAGGCTGACGACCAGAGGGAGTCACCCCGATAGGGGTTTGCCTTGAGGCATGGAGTGGAATCAAATAGTCTTTTTAAACCGAAAAAACTTTACCCGAAATGGACATGTTTAATTCGTTAATTTTGTTGTAAAAGTATTGTAGAGCAGTTGTTATATAGTTGTGGTAGACCAAAAAACCCGTCTAGGCGCGACTTTCTCGCGCTAGGGGTGGCGTAAAGTCCGAGTATCGGGTGGCGTAAAGTCCGAATTAAAGGTGGCGTAAAGTCCGAGTATTAGGTGGCGTAAAGTCCGAATAATAAAAAGCGGTGGCGTAAAGTCCGAATAAAGAGAAAAACCGTGACCAGAACGACATTTTTTAGTAAGAAACTTCACAAAAAGGAGTATATTTCGGTAATCAGCTAAAAAAGGGGTGGCGTAAAGTCCGAATTATTCAGTTAATTGCATACGTTTAGCAATAGAAGGATTCATGTACTTGAGAGACGTGAAGGCAATTTTTTCTTCATCACCCTCTTCATTGGACCAGATTTTGATGTAGTAGTCCGCAAAGATATTTTGATGACTGGCAATTACTTCTCTGACGTCACGAGCAAAATATTTATATTCCCTGGTACTGGCACTTAACTCGAAGACTTTTTTCATGGTGATGCTTTTGCCCCACTCATTGTGCCCGGCATACTTCCGACCTAAAAGGTAAAGGAATTTTGCGATACCGCTTGATAAGGCAAAATACTTCGAGTTAAAAGTTAAGACATTCTTGTGGTTTACCGCTCCCTGATAAAGCCAGTGAGATAAGGTAAGGGACCACATTCCCCGGGGTTCTCCCCTTTTAATATCTGTCTTTGTCGTGTATTCGGATAACCAGTGAAAGCCCTTTTTCTCCTGAATATCTTCTTCGCGAATAGTGGTTTTAACAAAGGTGGTAGCCAAACGTTCAAGGGTGTTTTCCAGGAGCCTGTAATTCTTTCCCCCGGTATCTCTACCCAGTTCTTTTAGAAGATCATAGGGGTTAAAAAAGATCTTGGGTTGTACCTGCCCGGGTAAGTTTGAATCAATATGCTCTCTGACTCGAGCTATGCCCCACTGGAGAATATCCTTGTCATAAATGTTGGCGATGCCGACAGACTGAAGTCCCTCAACATAGATGCTGACTCTGCCGTCGTCGTATTCAATGGGTTTAAGTCGTTTACGCTTGGAGGTATGAAAAAAAGGATAGGCCATCGTATCCTGAACGTCACGTGGAGCAACATCGGTAAATAAAGGGATAAATAAGTCAAGCTGCCTTTCGCCATCTTCTGATAGCATTTCCAAACGTTTTCTACGCGCCAAGACCTTCCTCCACTACGCGCATGATACTAACAAGTTTTCCCTTTAAATAAAAGCAAAGGTGGCGTAAAGTCCGAATTATTCGTTATTACTATTTACGTAAATAGTAATATTATTTACGTACTTAAATCCTGCTCAATTTGTGACATTACCGCTCTGGCAATGTAGCTCGAGCGGTTTACACTTACTCCCTTATGTTTTTGCTCTTTCACCGTTTTATCAAGTTTTTTAAGAAGAGAGGGGGATAAAGAAATGGTAACCCGTTTAAAATTATCTTCATTTTCATCCAGTTCCCGCTGGACATTTTCAGCCACATGTTTTACGTCTACACCAAAAGCATTTCCTATTCCTGATAACCCTTTTCTTTTTGGCATTAGATAACCTCGAGTTCTTTTAAAACTGCTTCATACTCTTCAAGATACTGGGGCAATATGAATCCTTCATACCGGGTGAGAAGTCTGATGCGCTGATCGATAACGGGAAGGTCTTTATCAACTAACATTTCAAGAACCTCTTTGCCGATCGTGACATTATCCCTCCAGCGCGTAAGTAAAATGCTTGCTAGAGGCTTTTGCCGCATTTTTTCAACATGAGCTATAGCGGAAAGGGTAGTAGCCAGACGGTTTACATCTAGACCTGTGCCACTAATGGGCACAATGACCTCATCGGCAATCCCGGCAGCGGCATAGATGATTTCACCGTCATTTGGAGGCGTATCAATCACTATGTATCCTTCCATGCCTTCAACCATATCCACAAGATTGTCTTTAGCTACATGGACAACAGGAAAAGGAAAGGAGACTGCTTCTGACCACTTCACCAGGCTTTTATCAGCGTCCGCATCTACCCCGAATACTTTTTTTCCGGCTTGATGCAAGCACATAGCCATGTAGGCAGTACTGGTAGTCTTACTCACCCCACCTTTTCGGTTGACTAATGTAATAACGAATTTCTTTGCCATACCCACCTCAAATACTATTTCTTCATAATTTTTACGTAATTAGTAATATTTTGTCAATATATAATATGAAGTTTTACGTAATTATTCATATTATTTAAACAATACTTCAAAATATAGACATGCTCTAAATTAGTTTTGTATTAGTCACAGATAGCTTAAGGGGCGGTTCAGGAGTGAACCCAGGAATAAAAAGATAAGCCTGGATCGAATGATATATGGATGAAAAGTTTGCTATACATTATCACCTAAAGGTGGTATAATTACCTGGAGGTGATAATTATGATGGGATGCGATTTTGGCATACAAGGTTAATGTTACCGATATTTTTGCTGACTGGTTTGCCGAGCAGGAAGAAGCTTTGCAAAATAGAACAACTGCCCTGATAAATCTCTTGACGGAAGAGGGCCCTCGCTTAGGCAGACCTCATGCTGACACGCTTCTTGGTTCTAAGCTGAGTAATTTAAAAGAGTTGCGGGTGCAACATAAAGGTGAGCCATACCGAATCCTATTTGCCTTTGACCCAAGAAGAGAGGCTTTACTTTTGCTAGCTGGCAATAAAGCAGGAGATAAGCGCTGGTATGAAAAAATGATTCCTCTGGCAGAAAAACTGTTTCAGGAGCATTTAGAGAGTTTAGATAAGGAGCTTTAGTATGGCAAAACCTTTTAGCGATTTAACCAAGAACTTTAGCGATGAGCGTAAAGCACTTATCGAAAAAGAAACTCAGCTTTTACGCATGGAGTATGACCTGCTTGCAAACTTGCGCAAAGACCAGGAACTGACCCAACAAGAGTTAGCCCGTATTTTAGAGATCAGACAATCTGCTATTTCAAAACTAGAAAAGCAGGAAGATATTATGATTCAAACCCTCGAGCGATATATCAAAGCTTTGGGGGGAGAGCTAGAGATCAGAGCGAGATTTCCTGACAGAGAAGTGACCTTGACTCAGTTTACTGGGCATTAAAACCAAACCCGCTTTATAAAGCTTAATAGAAGAAAGCCGCGAGATTTCGCTATTCGCGGCTTTCTTCTTTGTAAAAAGTAGTTGACAAACTAGTCATTCTTAAGAATATTAGTATTAATATAATACAAAAAGGAGAAACCATGACCCAAGAGAACTTCATAGGCCGTAACAGCGAAGCCAGAGCAATCTTAAGCAATACCGAACAGGGAAGAGCCAGTCTGCTGATTGGCGAAGCAGGCATGGGTAAGTCAGCCCTCTTAGAGTTCTTGCAGCCACTCCTTGAACAAGAAGGCATCTTGATCGTGAGTGAAAGGGTAGGTCCAGGCTTTGGCAGCTTTTTAAAAGACATCTTTGAAGGCTTATGGCAAGCAGGTCAAATTGAAGGTCAAAGTAAGGATGCCAGCACAGATTATAAAGCCTGGTCAAAGCTTTATAAGAGTAATGACGAAAAAGCTGCTGCCCTCATTACTTTGTGTGAAAAAGAGAAAGTCGTGCTGGTTATAGATGATGCCAGTGGTATAAGCCCAGGTTCAAGACCCTGGTTGGTTAAGTTTGTTGAAGTCTGCACAGTGATTGCAGGCATAGAACCCAGTGCCTTAAAAAAGAATGGCAGCAAACGCTTCTGGAAACACTTTGATGAAGTAAGACTTGGGCCTTTAAGCAAAGGGGAGAGTTTAGAGCTGATTGAGCTACTGGTTAAAAAGTACAAGGTGAATGCTGATGACAGTGAGATTTATAAAAGAGCCGTTTTAGATTTAGCACAGGGAAGCCCTTTTGAACTAACCAGGCTGGTTAAATACCACAGTTCAGTAAGTCTGGTTAAATCACGGGAAATTATGTCTGGGTCTGAAATCTTTGTTGAACGCGATGTCA
>JAHEBB010000443.1 GCA_024642575.1 Trueperaceae bacterium
CCCTTCTTGGCTATCTTAATGAAAGCGCCCCCCGCTATGTACTTGGTGAAAACCCTTTTAATATCGAGAAACTTTTTCACCGTATGGTTCGTGAAGACTTTGGGCGAGCTGGTGAAGTTGTCATGACGGGCATTGCCCTGATTGAAATGGCCTGCTGGGACATTGTGGGCAAAGCCTTAAACCAGCCCGTTTATAATCTTTTAGGGGGCGCAGTTAGAGACAAGATCAAGGCTTATGCCAATGGTTGGTACCGCACCGAGCGCAGTCCAGAAGCGTTCCATGCTGCTGCTAAAAAAGTGATAGCAAAGGGCTACCAAGCCTTAAAATTTGACCCTTTTGGTGCGGGTTTTTATGAGCTCGAGCCTGCCGAAAAACGCCATGTAGTTTCCTTGGTTGAAGCCGTCCGTGATGCCATAGGTCCAGATACTCAGATTATGCTCGAGATGCATGGTCGCTTTAGCCCAGTACAAGCGGTAGAAATCATAAAAGAACTGGCTCCCTTTGGACTTGCCTGGGCAGAAGAACCCGTTCCGCCCGAAAATCTGGCTGCCTTAAAACTGGTAAAAGATGCCACGATGCCTTTAGGGGTTCCCATTGCTACTGGCGAACGAATGCACACAGCTTTTGAGTACCGAGAGCTTTTTGACCTTAAAGCAGCAGACATCATCCAAGTTGACATAACCCACTATGGCGGCATTTTAAATAGCAAAAAACTGGCCGCCACAGCAGAATCACACTATATGCTTATGGCACCACACAATGTGGGTGGCCCTGTATCGACGGCTGCTGCTCTCCATCTGGCAGCTTGCACCGATAACTTTAAGGTTCAGGAATTTTTTAACGATTTTGCCGATGAATATGTCATGGACGCCGCACCTGGGGTTCCTCCTGTGGTCGATGGTTATTTTTCTCTACCAAAGGGGCCAGGTTTAGGCATTGAACTGAATGAAGCGCTAATTGCTGAGCATCCCTATCAAGCAGAAAAACACTTTAATTTGTTTAAAGATGATTGGCACAAACGGGAAAATGACAAGGCTTAAAGTAAGCCCTAATGATTTGATCTCTTCTTTTTCATTCCTTTCCTCCGAGCAAGGGGCAATGCCCCTTGCTTCATTTTCTTCCTTAGGAGATGCACAGTGAGTATAAAAGTTGCCATGATTGGCGCAGGTTCGGTAGGTTTTACGCGTAGACTCATGCAAGATATTCTGGCTGTTCCCGAATTAAGGGATAGCCACTTTTCGCTTATGGATATTAATGCCCATAACCTCGACATGGTGCATAAACTTTGCCAGCGAGACATTAAAGCCAGTGGTCTAACTGCCACCATTAGCACCACAACTACGCAACGTGAGGCAATTAAAGATGCAGATTATATTGTCTGCATGATTCGTCAAGGTGGGCTCGAGGCTTTTCAACTTGACATTGACATCCCCCTAAAATATGGCATTGATCAGTGCGTAGGTGACACCATTTGCGCAGGTGGCATAATGTATGCCCAGCGGACCATCCCCGTTTTGCTGGGCATCTGCAAAGATATAAGGGAAGTTGCCAAACCCGATGCGCTTTTTCTAAACTATGCCAACCCTATGGCGATGAACACCTGGGCTTGCAACAAATATGGTGGCGTTAAAACCATTGGCCTTTGTCACGGGGTGCAGCACGGACATGCCCAAATTGCCAGTGCGATTGAGTACTGGGCTAAGACCAGAAACCTAATAGGAGCAGATGAAAAAGTCAGTCGCGATGATGTCGACATTATCTGTGCTGGTATTAACCATCAAACCTGGTACATTCAAGCAATTTGGCGCGGCGAAGATATGACACCTAAGCTTTTAGAAATGTTTGAGGAACACCCTGTTTATAAAGACCAGGAAAAGGTGCGTATAGATGTATTAAAACGCTTTGGCTACTACTCTACTGAGTCCAATGGTCACCTGAGCGAATACCTGCCCTGGTACCGCAAACGCCCTGAAGAAATCCCTAATTGGATTGACCTATCAAACTGGATTCACGGCGAAACTGGCGGTTACTTGCGCGTTTGTACAGAGGGAAGAAACTGGTTTGAAACAGATTTTCCTAACTGGCTCAGTCAACCTGCCCCCGAAATTAGCCAAGCCAAACGCAGCCACGAACACGGCTCATACATTATTGAATCCCTTGAAACAGGTAGGGTTTACCGCGGTCATTTCAATATTATCAATCAAGGCCATATAACAAACTTGCCCGATGGCTGTGTTATAGAAATACCGGGCTATGTCGATCGCAATGGCATCAATATGCCTGTCGTTGGTGAGTTGCCGTTAGCTTGTGCTGCAACGTGTTCTGCAAGTGTCAATGTGCAACGTATGGGCATGGAGGCTGCGGTACACGGTGATGTTAATTTGCTAAAACAAGCCATGCTCCACGACCCCTTAACAGGAGCTGTTTGCACACCTGAAGAAGTGTGGCAATTAACCGATGACCTACTCATAGCCCAGTCCCAATGGCTTCCTAACTATGCCCAGGAAACGGTCAATGCGGCAAAAGCAAGGCTCGAGCGTCACGAAGCTCAAGGAAGCAGGGTCAAACTCAAAGAAACCAGAGGCGCAGCCAGGTTACACACCCGCACCGTTGAAGAAATGAAAGAGCAGGCTGAAGAAGCCAGACGCAGCGCCATGACCTCTGATAAAGGTGAGCTAACCAAGAACATAAACCCAAACTAATACCAAGCTGATGATAATACAGCATCAACTCCGATCTTTGATCATGGGCTCAAATAAGCTAAGCATGATTGCGCTGACTTTTCAGGCTGGTATAAGCCCGCATTTGTCAAACGTCACTTCCCAAAAGCAGCAAAATGGTCTAGGCTCGAGTCCAGTCTTTGTTAGGAAAGGATTTATATGCTTAAGCGCTCTTTCTTCATTTCGGTCCTTTTGGTCCTAGCCCTAAGCAGTCAAAGCTACGCCTTTAAATGGCAATTTGATGTCTGGCCTGAAGGGAATCAGACTTACACACTCGAGATTCGCCAAGGCGAAAGTGACCAAGTTGTTAGCATGAAAATTGCCCTGACAGATTTGGGTGAAACTTATGATGTTAGTACCACAATGGTCATTAATCAAACGGGCATAGCCCCCAGCGATTTAAGCAGCGCAGCTTACGGCGGCAGCGCTTTAGGCATGTTTATGTTTGGCCCGATGGTCTTTTACGGCCCAGCCTTTATGATGCTTCCTATGATGCTGGGCGAAGAGGATATTCAGGTACGATCAGAACCCATGCGCGTTATGGGCATGGGAACCATTACTATGGATCATTCAGAAAATATTGCAGGCTATGAATGTGTAGTCTTAAGTTTTGTTACCGATGACGACCCCGAAAACCACATGGAATTTGCCTTGGCAGAAAATCTGCCCTTTCCTTGCTACAGCAAATATGGCAGTGGTTCTGATGCCATTGAAATAAGACTGGTTAGTGCAGAATAAAAATATTTTAGTAGACCTTTAGCTCGAGCCTAAACTCGAGCCTTTTTTATTGCGCTATTCGGACAATCTGTCTGGCAGCCACCCCTAAATAGGCACCTATAAAGGCAATCGCTAGCGCCAAAAAGGCAGCATAATTATGCGTATGAATAAGCGCCCAAAGAGGAATCCAGCTACCTACCAAAAGCGCCCATAACCAGGCATGCTTTGGTTTTAGTAGTGCCAGAGTTGCGCAGATAAGAACAATCAGTCCGACACTTATGCCCGTATCATCCCAGCCTGGACTACTATCTAGAAAGGTGACCAAAAGACCCAAAATTAGCGCACTTGCCATCAGAATTTTTTGCATAATTTCCTTTCGCATCTAGCCTAGCGCTTCAAAGGCATAATTGCTATAGCAGGTATCAACTGGTCAGCTACATTATCTTTTCGAGAAGTAGTGTTCTGGATAAAAAATTTTAAGATGACACGGTAGCTTCTATCCTTTAGAGTGCTATATAACTAAGCTTAACAATTGCTTGGGTTCATCTAGGTCAGACTTTAGCTTCGCGAATAAGTAATTGTCCTTTGCCAATAGGCAGCAAGCAAGACTCGAGTTCCTTTTTGCCTTTGATAAGGCCATAAAAATCCCGAATATCTTCAAAATGAGATAGCGAGTTATCAACCACCATCGTTCCAAATCGGGTAACGCGAAGCAAATCATGTGCCCAGGCAAGGTAGTGTATTCGCACACAATCCAGAAACACAAAATCATATTCAGACTGAGGGGCATTTGCGAGAAAAGCTCCTGCATCACAGGTATGTAAAGTTACTTGATCGCTTAAGCCAGCACGCTCGAGGTTTAGTTTAGCTGCTGCCGACTTAATCGGTGAAATATCTACAGAAGTTACCTGAGCTCCTACTTGCTTAGCCGCTCGAGCCAGCCAAATGCTCGAGTAACCATTGGATGTACCTAGTTCAAGAATGTTTGAGGGTTTGGCATCTTTAATCAGGACATCAAGAAATTGCCCTGTAC
>JAHEBB010000444.1 GCA_024642575.1 Trueperaceae bacterium
AGCTTCGTTACTCCCATCTCAAAATCTTAATGCTGTTTCACCTTTTGCGTAAGTCCTATAATATTTAAATAAATCCAATGAAAAAGGCTCGAGCGCGCTCGAGCCTTTTTCATTGAGTTCTCCTTGAGAGCCACCTAGATAAATTTAAGTGCAAGGTTGTAACCCTACGATCAGGAAGGATGCTATGTTTACCTTGCAAATCCTAGTTGCTGCTATTTGTTATGCCTCGAGCACCTTTGCTATGAAATTTTCTGAGGGGTTAACTCGCCCTTGGCCAACGGCTATTATTGGCATGTTGGTGCTCACGGGTGCAGTTTTTGAAACGCTAGCCTTGCGTTATGCTGAGGTGAGCAGTACCTATTTTATTGTTTTAGGGCTTGGCGCTGTTACCACAGCGCTCTTGGCTATGATTTTATTCCATGAAGATATTGGTTGGGGCAAACTTATTGCGATCGGTTTTATTGTAACGGGTGTTGCGTTACTGCAAGGATAAACCGCCATTTGTTTTTTAAGATCAATCAATGAGACCTTAAAGTAGACTATTTTTCATTGATTTTTCCTTGAGCATTTGAAAGTTACTGTTTCTCACATCTTAACAGAGGAGGAACGCACTATGAAGGTATCTGCCCAGTTTCGTTATTTCAACTTTTTCCCACCACCTCTTTTAATGGACGTTTGCGGACGAAACGCCTTAAAATCTGGACGGGAGTCCAACGAACCTTTTGATGAAATAAGTCATCTAAGCAAAAGAGCTTAGAAATTAAATCAAAAGGAGTCTTTATGAAAGACAAAAAGGTAGTAAAAGGAGCATGGTTAAAGTTTGGTGTATTAGCTTTATTTTTCGCAACTCTAGGTTTGGTGGGTTGTGAAGAAAACAGGGCTAGCTCCTATACGAAGAATACTGTGACAGAGCTACTTAGCTACCAGGCGAATTTGCTAAATCAGCGCACTAACCTGGATAGAGAAATTCAAGATGTTTTTGAGGTCTATCCCTTAGCCGCAACTGCGGTAACCCTGCAAAATGAAGGTCTCAGTAGCTTTTTTTCTGACCTTAATCAAGGAAAAATGAGTGGAACTACTATCGTTAAAAGTGTAGGTCCTGCCATATTCTGCAACTTGAATGAAGAAAATGTACGCAACTGTAATAAGGCCTATGCGTTGCTTGAGGATATCTCTGGTAGATATGGAACCGTAGAATCGCAACTTATGTTAGTAAATCAACGCCTTGCTCAGTGACTTTCAAAGCCGTCCCATTTTAAAAATGTTAGGAGAAAAAATGAGTACCTTAATGAGTAAAATAACGACAGATCACAACAAATTTTCATTGGTCAGTACCTTCCTTTCAGCATTATTTCTAATTTTTAACTTCATACCTGTTTTATCTTTTGGTTTTCTTGTTGCGCGTGGTTCGGTTAGCCTCAGTTTTTTTGTTGCGAACGGCCATCCATTTGTTCTGGTCGCTTTTTTAGCAGGCATTATCAGTTTGTTCTTATCCGTTTTTAAAGTACAAAGATTTGCTTTTATTTCGGCATTTGTTAGTTTTATCGGCGTTTTCTTCACCCTTGGAGGGTTTTTACTGATTGACTCCATGAGAGACGCCGTGGCTATGCCTGTTGCTTTTACTTTGATAATTGCTCCCTTAGCCCTAATGATTAATAGTTTCTTTTCGTGGAAGCCCTTTTTGCGTAACCGTCGTTTAACTAAAATTGCTGGGAGTATGTCATGAATAGCTCGAGCTTTCCTGAAATCAAGATACTGAATTTTAAACTTTCGGACATTCGCATCTCTAGAGCTCTCTTTAGTTTTATTCTTGCTTGTTTTTTACTTCCGTTCATTACCGTTTCTTGTGGTACCGAGCAGTTTAGCCTAAATGGTTTACAGGTCGTGGGCGGTGCAGATCTTGACCACAGTACAGCTGGAAATGAAGTTGATGCAGATCTTGGTGTAGCTACAACCGTCCTTTTAGCACTTACTGGGTTAGTGCTTAGCTATTTCGGTATACGCTACCTTAGCTTGGGGATCATAGGTTTAGTTGGTAGCTTACTGCTTTGGACATATCAACTGAGGTTAAATGCCAGTGTTACTAATACCAATGGCAGGAGTGATGCCGTAATTAGCGCTATTGTCGGGGTGCGATATGAACTGGGGTATTGGCTGGTTTTGCTTTTATTTTTGCTCGCAGCAGGCTTAAATGGCTATTTGTTTTGGCAGGCTCGAGCTTTTAGTCAAGTAGCAAAAGATACCGAGTTTGAAAACCAAGCTCCTTTGTTGGACCAACAAGTCAGCGAAGCTCATAAAGCACCAGAAGGTGTTAGCCCTCTCGATAGCTGAATTCATAGGCCAAGCTTAGGCTTGGCTCTAGCCTACCTTAACCTAGTTAACTGAAGGGAAATCTCATGAAAAAACTTATTATTGTAGCCGCTATATTAATCGCCGTCGTAGGCGCTTTTGTTGCATTTCAACGCTCGAGACAAAACCAAGTCAATGCTGCAGTGAAAGCGCGTCTTGATGAAGTGATTGCTCTTGCTAAAGACGAAATGACCATTACCTACGATAAGCTTGAAAAAGCTGCAAATGATGCAATTATTATAAAAAAGGTATCAGTTTTGCCTAAAGGTGAAGCTAAGCCCCTTCAAATAAGTGAGGTCATCTTTCGCAATGTCGATATTGAGCACGATATTCCTCGCTTTATGAATCTTTCCCTAAATGGTTTTGAATTAAGCCCTGAGACGCTGGAAATGGACGCCGAAATGTTCAACTCTTTGGGTTTGACTGAAACTATGACAATTAATGTTGTATTTGATTACCGCCTGGATGGTGAAACGCAAACATTAAATATTAATGCCGTAGAGCTTACTGCTGATGGTTTAGGTAAGCTTAGCCTAACAGGACAGATCGATCATCTGAATGCAGATGCGCTCGAGGTTTTCCTGGATAAAGAAAAATTAGACGCTCTATCAGAGAGCGAAAATATGCAGCTATTTACAGATGTCACGGCTATTGAGTTTAAAAACGCTAGCGTGATTTATACAGATAATTCTTTGGTGGAAAAGATTTTGAGCGCAATCTCCCAAGACGAAGGTATAAGTCTAGAAGACCTTATCACTGAAGCCACGCTTGGCTTTGAAGAAATCTACCCTGAATTTGGCTTATCAACACCCATGCCTGATCTAAAGGCTTTTCTGGAGAAGCCTAAGCAACTCGAGCTTAGAGCAGAACCCGAGGAGCCTATCAGATTTGGTGATCTCATGATGGGTATGATGGTGGCTTCTGACCTACCTAATATGCTCAACCTAGCTATTGTCACAGAAACGAATTAGCTGATTTCTATGAAAAGCCAAAATGTCTTGACTCTTTTACTCTTGCTTGCTGCAAAAAAACAGCGACTAACTAAAGCGAATACTTTAAGAGAGGATTTAAAAGTGAGGAATAATGAAACTAAGACGACTCGAGCCAATGTACTGACCTTAAACCGTTTTCAAAAACTTCAACGCCAAGCTCTGCAATTGGTTTGTAAGCTGAACCCTGGACTAGGTGTTCGTATTGCACTCTATCAATTCATGAAACCAAGAAAACGGAGTCCTTATGGGCTCGAGCTGTTACCAACTGAGGTGAAAACGCAGAAACTGAAATATGGTGATGGTGATTTGGTAACCCATAGCTGGGGAATGAGCGAAAAGATTATCTATTTGATTCATGGCTGGGAAAGTCATTCGGCCCGCATGAGCAGTTTGGTAGAGCCCTTACTGAATCTGGGTTTTCGCGTAATTGCAATTGATATGCCAGGACATGGATATTCGACTAAACAGGCTACCCATCTAGGGGATTTTGCAGCTGCCTTTACACATGTAATTAACCATTTGGGTGAACCTTATGGTGTTATTGCTCATTCCTTTGGTGCGACAGCTACAGTTTTTCTACTTAAGCAAAAACGACATCTCAGACCACAGAAATTATGTTTACTTGCTCCCATGTTGTCACTAAAAAATCACCTTGACATTTTTAATTCCATTGCAGGCCTGTCACCTAAAATGATTAATAACTTAATGCTAGAGCTTGAAAGTAGACATTCGTTAACCATAGAAAATACAAATCTTGCTTCGCATGTAAAAGAGCTAGATTTTTCTGGTCTTATTATTCATGATCAAGATGATAGCTTGATTCCTTTTGCAGATGGAGAGGCAATCGCTTGTGCTTGGCCACAAGCTAGGTTTGTAGTAACACAAGCGTTAGGGCATCGCAATCTTTTAAGAAGTGAACAGGTGATTTCGGAGGTTAGTCTATACATGGCCAGCTAACGTTTGCTATATCCCAAAAATAAAGTCATAGTAGATTGATTGGCAGTTTAGCAATATTCGGCTAAGATTTAAACTCAGTTACATTTTCCCTGTGGGTGTAGTGCTTCAAAAAAGCGGAACCATAATGTGGTAGAAACTTTTAAGGAGCAAGAGTGGGAAAGATCAAGTCA
>JAHEBB010000075.1 GCA_024642575.1 Trueperaceae bacterium
GGCTGGTTGAGGGCTCGAGCCCTCTTGAGCTTGAAATTGGCGAATTTCCAGATGGAGAGTCCTGGGAATCTGAAACTGATGATTTATGGCGCAAGGCAAATGAAGCAGATGCTTAGGTATAACGAGTATCAGCTATTTGCAACAGTAGGCATCAACCTTTACCTTTACCCAATATCGACTTTCATCAAAAATCCTTAGATTTGCTTTAAATAGACCTATTTGCAGTAATAGGTCAGTCTCGCTATCCTGTAAAAAGTTGTGACCCTTTTGTGAATATCGCTCGATATAGTTATAACAAAGGAGTTCGTATGAGATCGTACCGCTTTAACCATTGGCAGGCCAGCCTAATAGCCAGTTTGGGGTTTGCTGCACTTATGCTTCTCGGCAAACTTATTTTTTCAGCCCCCCTTGCCCCAGAAATGCTGTTTAATATTAGCAGCCGTTTTTTAGGGATTCCCTGGGTTTTTAACTTGATTCACAGTTTACCTTGGGGGTTAGATGCCTACGCAAAATATGTATTTTATGGTTTAAATTATCTGGTTTATATAGCTTTTTGGTTTGCCTTTGGGCTGATTTTTTTAAAGCAGTTTAGGGTTAAATCCTTGCTTATCGGTTCTATCCTTTTCTCTTTAATCTCTGCTCTCCTGGTTGGTCTCATCCTAATGCCACTTCAGGGCTTAGGATTTTTTGGCCTTTCTGAGCAAAATTTCTTTTATCCCGCATTACCATCGGTTTTTTGGAGTCTTGGTTTTGGTCTAAGCTTTGCCCTATTACTTGGTTTAAGCAGCAAAAGCGAAAAAGCAAAAATGGTCGAAGGGCGTCGTCAAACCCTTAAAACCTTATTGCATTTTGTTACAGCTTTAAGTATTGCATCCGCGCTTAAACAAGTCTCGAGCCTAGTAGTTCTTGCGCAAGAGCAGGTCAGTGGTTTACTGGCAAAGATTAAGGGTTTAAGCCCAGAAGTTACTGCCACCGAAGATCACTATCAAGTTTCTAAAAATGTCTTTAACCCTACAGTGCAAGAACAGGATTGGCAGCTAAAAATTACGGGCCTAGTTGAAAACGAGCTTAGCTTAAGGCTTCAAGACCTAAAGAATATGCCAAGTGTCGAACGTACCAGTACGCTTATGTGCATTTCAAATTCGGTTGGGGGCAATTTAGCGGGCAATAGCCTCTGGTCTGGCGTTATGCTTAAGGATTTGCTCGAGCTTGTTGGCGTAAACAGTGATGCTACTAAGCTCATCTTAAAAGGCGCAGATAATTACTCTGATTCTTTTGCCCTGGACGCAGCTATGCGTGAAGGCACCATCGTTGCCTATTTACAAAATGGTGAACCCTTAACTGTTGACCACGGCTTTCCAGCAAGGGTCTTAGTGCCTGGCATTTATGGCATGAAAAATGTCAAATGGGTTACTGAGATTGAACTTACCAATGAAGACTACCAAGGATATTGGCAAACCAGAGGATGGAGCGACCTGGCCACCATACAAACCATGAGTCGCATTGATACTCGAGAAGCTACTCGGCTCGAGGATGGCAGTGTTGCCATTGGCGGTGTTGCATTTGCGGGTATAAGAGGTATATCTAAAGTCGAGGTTTCAGTTGATGCTGCTAAAACCTGGCAAGAAGCTGAGCTTAAACCTGCCTTAAATGATTTGAGTTGGAACCTATGGGGTTTTAGTTGGCAAAGTGAGCCTGGCAACTACAAAATTCTGGTAAGAGCAACTGACGGCACTGGAGAATTGCAAACAGATAAGAAAAATAGTCCTTTGCCCGATGGCTCAACTGGTTATCACTCTGTGACGGTTAAAGTCAGTTAATATTTTTAGCTAGCCTTGGGTTGTGGCTCGAGGCTAGCCTGATCTTGCAATAGCCACACTTTGGCTTCATCTCTATTTGAAAAAATTCTTACATTTTGCAAGTAGTTTTTTACTACTGTATCGGCAAAGCCAAGCTCGCTAAAATTATTAACGGTGGTAACCGCTGCCCGTTTAAGTTTGCGCGCTATTAAGCCATGAGGAGCTGCATTTTCTTCTAAAATTTGGGGCATGTTATGTATCTCAAAGATTTTTAGGTCTACAGTTGCATCAAGAAAATCATTCAAAAATAAGAAACAATTGTTTTCTATTGCTACTTTTAGTGAGTCTCTAATACTGTGCTTCAGGTCGCTCAGATCAACTCTTCCCGTGTAAGTCAGGAATAATACTCCGATTTGAGGCTCAACTTCAATTGAATAAGGCATAAAAATACTTTCTGACTCAGTATTGTTTATTGGTATGTAGTGTAGGGGAAAAATTAAGAAGAAAATCACCACAGGTGGATTTGTGAATCAACAAAGGCAACCAAACGAGAAGTATAAATCATTTCTTAATCAATTAATAGCTTTTGCTATACTAAAGAATAAAATCACAATGAATTGCTGGACAAAATAGCGAAATTCAGCTCATCCAAAATCTAATGCGAGTTTTATCGTTCAACACCCAATAGATATTCGGTTTTCTGGATAAACGGGTTTTTGGGTATGCTTTAAGTGCAGCCACTATTGCATAAACATGACTTTGCTTTAAATATCCTCTTTAATCTCCGTAAGTCCCTGTAAGTGACTCAATGATTTCTTGTCTATGAATATCAGCACCTACTTGTCTTAAGCGCTCATCAAACTGCTCATATCCTCTATCAATGTATTCAAGGCCGGTAACCACTGTTGTACCTTTTGCCGCAAGACCTGCAACGACCATTGCGCCACCTGCACGAATGTCAGCTGAGTGAACTTTGGTGCCAATTAAAGCTCCACCGTGAATACTTAAGGTGCTTTCATCAAGCTCGAGCTGAGCTTGCATTTTTTGCAATTCTTCGACATGGGTAAAACGATGTCCAGGATAAACCCGCTCTTCAATCTCACACTCGCCCGCAACCGTTGCCAAGAACGCCGTAAAAGGTGCCTGAACATCAGTAGGAATTCCTGGGTACTCACTGGTATAAAATGAAACAGCTTGTAAATCTCCCGTTGCATCTACCAGTAAACTCGCTGGACCCACTTTACTAAATTTAACACCCGCTTCGGTCAATTTAGAAATTACACTACTCAAATGACTAATTTCTATCTGATGAAGCGTAAGCTTACTTCGGGTAGCTGCTGCTGCCAGCATAAACGTACCTGCTTCAATCCGATCTGGAATGGGTCTATAGATGGTTCCACGCAGTTCAGAAACACCTTTAATCGTCAGTGTATCCGTACCTTCACCCTCAATATTTGCACCCATAGATTTAAGCATTTGAATCAGATCTGTAATTTCAGGCTCTTTGGCAGCATTTTCAATTCTGACCTCATGATCTCCTAAAACACTTGCCAAAAGAATATTCTGCGTGCCCCCAACCGTTGGCGCAACAAAATGAGCGGTTCCTTTTAAAGACCCTTGCAATCTTAGCCTGAAATCACCATCAGACTCTTCTACGACAGCGCCAAGGTCTTTAAATGCCTTGATATGTCTATCAACAGGTCGCGGGCCAAAGGCACAACCGCCAGGCATTGCCATACCTGCTTCTTTACAGCGACCTAACAGGGGGCCTAAAGCCACAAAACTCGCCCGCATCTTACTAACTAAGTGATAAGGTCCTGTGCAGGTAGTTATCTCTTTTGCTTCAATATGTAAATCATGGTCGTACCAAGCCACTTTCGCACCAAAATGCTCAAGTAGTTCACACATAATCATTATGTCACTGAGTTTGGGCAAGTCTTTAAGGATGACCTTTTCTTTCGTCAATAATGCCGCTAAAATCAGTACCAAAGCAGAATTCTTAGCTGTATTGACTTTAAGTTCTCCACTTAAGGTAAGACCGCCGTGGATGATATAGGCATCATTTAGTTTTTTCTTCATCATTTACCCAACCTCAAATTAGCATTATACACTAATTACACATCTAACACATCGGTAGTGTATCGAGCTTTATAAACATTGTCAAGCAAATCCCTATAATGGTATATTACATATAAGGAGGATGGCACGTGCCCAAACGCGAAAAGAGCAAACGTTTGCAAGTGGTTATCACAGAAAAACAAGATGCTCTACTCACCAAAACTGCTTATCAGCTTTCCAATCCCGAAAGGCTAATCTCTAAATCAGAGGTTGTCAGACTGGGCATTGAAATGCTTAATCAAGCCGTCGAGAAAGGCGAGCTTCCTCCAGAAATTCTGGTCGCGCTCGAGAACGAGGGTCAAGAAGAAACCTGAGTTAAGCTAACACTCAGGCAAACCTCTTCTCATCGTTTCTGTAAGTTTAACCCAAATCTCATACAAGGGATAATAAGTTTTCCACTTTTTAGTTTTCACTCTAGAAAGTTTCTGATTTTCTCAAACGTTTATGACTTACATCAGACTCAATGCTAAACTAACCCTGGAAAACCTCTATTTTCTAATGTCATATAATGTACATACCCCCCAGGGTATTTTGACTAAAGTAAATCAAACAATGAAATGGCTCGCCTATTCATGTTTAAATCACTTTTTCTTGCAATCAAGCAATGGAGGCAATATGTCAAACCTAGTCGAATTTACCGACGAAAATTTCAAAGATGAAGCTAATTCCGGTCTTGTACTCGTTGATTTTTGGGCTCCCTGGTGTGGCCCTTGCCGCATGGTCGGCCCTGTCATAGAAGAGCTTGCGGGAGACTTTGAGGGTCAAATCAAAGTTGGTAAGTTAAATGTCGATGACAATCAGCAAACTGCCATGAATTTTAGAGTTATGAGCATTCCTACTGTCATCTTGTTTAAAGATGGTCAACCTGTTGAAACCATGGTTGGGGCTATGCCTAAAGGCGCTTACCTAAATAAATTGGGGAAATACGCTCAAGCAACGGTAAGCTAATCCTTTTAAACGTCAATGGCTTTTTAAAGCCAAAATCAATAGGATTTTAATCCAATAATAATAAAGCGGGATATGTTGTGTACATTCCCGCTTTATTATTAGGTAGAAATATTAAGCTTCTGTATCGTCGTCAGTTTCTTCTACAGGGACTTCTTCAGCGATTTCTTCGGCAATTTCCTCGGCATCATCCGTGTCTTCAAGACCTAATTTTTCACGAACAATTTCCCTTATAGCCTTGTCTCTGGTGAGCAAGAAGCGGTAATTATCTAGCCACGCTTGACCCATCTGGCTTTTGAATTTTCCGACTTGCATTCCTTGACGATAGGCAAGGTAGCCCAGGGCATTTTCAAACTCAGGATTATCCATTGTGGTGCCGCGCTCTTCTAAGAGGCGCTCGAGCACCAAATCACGCTTAACACCTTTTCTGGCTGACTCTTCTAATTCTTTTTCAAAGTCTTCGCGCTTACCTTGTTCCTCTAGCTGTTTGAAATAGGCTTCCAGACTGATATTGTTGTCCTTTTTCAAATCCTGAGCCAGATTTTCCAAAAGGCTTCCTTTGCGGCGATTCACCAGAAAGGCCGGCAATTCAACTTCAGTTTCTTCAACAAGTTTATCTATAAACTCTTCACGTTGCGCTTCAAAGGCATCATTATCCAATTGACTTTGAATGTTCTTTTTGACAACCTCTTCAACTTCAGACCAGGTTTCCATTCCTAGGGTTTTGGCAAACTCGTCATCTAGCTCAGGTTTCTCTTTGGCTTTTACATCTGTAATACGCACTTTGAGCTTAGGCAATTCAGGTTTGGCGCTGGCCTCAGTATCGTCCTCTGAAGCATCTGGGCTTTCTTCAGCCTCGGCGGTAGCCTCTATTTCTTCTTCGTCTTCATCACTAGGTGCAGCCAGCTCGAGCTCAACTTCATCACCAATGGTTTTACCCACAAGTTGCTGGGCTAGGTGCTCACCCACGCGCTCGAGGTCAATGGGCATGGCACTACCAGCCTCTTCGCCTTCACGCAGGGTTTCAATCATAAGGTAGTCGCCTGCTTCAACAGCACGCTCTACAGGTACATGGGTCGCATTTTCACTTTGTAATTGCTTGATTGATTCTTCAATCATGTCCTCAGTCATAGGCTGAGGTGCCGTATCAATAATAATTTCATCAAAGTCTGCAAGTTTAAACTCTGGGTAAAGATCAACTTCTATTTCAAAACTGTAATCACTGCCCTCTACAGGCGCTTCATCTTTGGTCAGATGAGCATGCAGGGGTTGTAGCTCGAGCTCTTTAACGGCTTTGGTATAGCTTCTATCAATCAGTGCTTCTTTAACTTCTTGTGCTAAAGCCTCATCGCCAATACGCTTCATGATAACGCCTTTGGGCGCTTTACCGGGTCTAAAACCAGGAATTTTCACCTGACGGGCAAGGCTATTAAAAACAGAGCTGTAGGTCTTATCAACATCCGCAGCCGGGATGGTCACTTCAAACTTAGCCTTAACGGCTTCTTTACTAATGAGTCGGGTCTGCATTCGGGCTCCTTCAAATTTCGCAACTTTATAGTGTAACCGAAATGACCTTATTATGAAACAGCTTGACCGACACTGCGACTTCTTTAGGTTGCCATGCTGCCTTATGTAAATTTATCTACATAAGCCTAAATAGGCTTATGCGTATACCACCTCTAATCCAATTGTAAGACTTTATTCAGAACCTGTTGGCTAAGCTAGTTTCAGGATGTGTAACTTAGCTTAGGTAGGTTTCGGTTTGGCGATACTGAAACAAACTTGGAGGTTGTGTGTTTAAGTTATTTAATTACTTTGCAACAATTAGCTTTGTTGCTTTTGTTCTTATTGTTGGGCCTTATAGTTATTTTTTTGCACGCTACATCACGGGGCAAATGTACGAAGCCCAGTTAAGTAAAAATCTGATTATCAGCAATTCATTTGTGTCTGATACAGCGTCAGATTTAAAAGCTCTAAGCCGGTCAGATGAATCTATCAGCCGAGTCCATCTTCTTAAATCCAATGAGTTTGAAGAATTTAGAAACGATGTAGCTTCGCTGCTTAAGCACACCGAAACAAGCAATGTTCGTTTGCTCGGTCTTTCAGGAACCATCTTATTTAGCCTAAATGAAGCTGAGCTAGGGCAAAAGCTCGAGCCTGCCGAATTTCAACTTGCAAAAACAGCGCTTACTGAAGGGCTTGCCAGTCAACATAAAAACATAGTCAGTGCAAGTGCAAAGCAAAAGTCCTATATTCTCTCAAGCTATATGCCTCTAAAAGGCAGTGAAGGCCAATATGCCCTGCTTCAGCTTGATTCAGATATCACCCCTATTCATAACCGAATTGATAGCTTTAGGTTCTGGTTTATCTTGCTAACAGCGCTTTGCGCCCTTTGCCTTTACGGCATGCTTTGCTATGTCATGCAGCATTTTAGCTCAATCATTTCGCGGCAATACCAGGAGCTTAGCACCGTAAAAGAAAAGCTCGAGCAACAAACTCAAGAACTCAAACGCTCAAACGAAGAGTTAGAACTTTTCGCTTATACCGCCTCCCATGATTTGCAGGAGCCTTTACGCAAAGTCCAGGCTTTTGGTGAGCGCCTTGCTAAAAAACATGGAGATGTTTTGGGTAAAGAAGGTCTCCTCTATCTCGAGCGTATGCAAGACGCCTCTTCCCGCATGCGGGTTTTAATTCAGGATTTGCTTACCTATTCCAGAGTAAGTACCAAAGCCGACCCTTTTTTACGGCTTGACCTTAATCTGATTGTTCGTGACGTTGTTTCTGACCTTGAAGTGCGTATTTCTCAAACGAATGCCAAAGTTGAGCTTTCAAACTTACCCACGATCGAGGCTGACCCCTTACAAATGCGCCAGCTTTTTCAAAACCTGATTGGCAACGCCTTAAAGTTCCATAAACCTGATCAAGCGCCTATTGTTACCGTGTCTTGTGAGACAATAAATGAAAAGGTCGTTATTACGGTAAAAGATAATGGCGTCGGCTTTGATAACCAATATGCTGAAAAGGTTTTCCAGATCTTCCAGCGTCTACATGGACGTGGTGAATTTGAAGGTACAGGTATGGGGCTAGCCATCGTACGCAAGATTGTCGAACGTCATGGTGGGAACATTAGCGCAGAAAGCCAAGAGAACGAGGGGGCAAGCTTTATTATCACCTTGCCTTTACCTGCTGCCTTACCTGAAGAGCACAAAAAAGATATCCGAAAAACACAAACCTTACACCCTCAACTTGCCTAAACTCAAACCTTTAAGGAGAAAACATGAACCGCAAACCTATTACTATTTTAATGGCCGATGATGACCCCGATGACCGTATGCTGACTGGTGAAGCATTAGAAGAAAGTCTGCTTGCCAACGACCTGCATTTTGTTGAAGATGGCGAAGAGCTTATGGATTATTTGCATTGTCGGGGTAAATATAGTGATCCGGTGTCAGCACCAAAACCAGGCGTTATTTTACTTGATCTAAATATGCCCAAGAAAGATGGACGGGAAGCCCTCAAGGAAATCAAGAGTGATCCAAATCTCAAGCGCATCCCTATTGTGGTAATGACCACCTCAAAAGTCGAGCAAGATATTTTGCGCAGTTATGACCTAGGGGCAAATTCTTACATCACCAAACCCGTGACCTTTGATGGCCTTGTTGATGTTATTAGAAATTTAGGACGTTACTGGTTTGAAATCGTTGAATTACCTCAAAGCGAAGAGTACGTGCGTTCCTAAACCCAAACTAAGGACCAGTTAAAATGCCTCAAGTATCTGAACAATCAAGTCTGCGAGATTTATCCTGCAAGCATCTTTTTAATGCTTCAGAGGATGGCCTCATTGTCTTGACCAAAGATTTTCAGATACTCGAGATAAATCAAAGCGCAAAAGACCTATTGGGAATAGAAGAGGGTATCCCTGCCCAAATAAGCAAATTTCTAAGCCTACAAAAAGTAGAGCTTAGCCAACTTTGGCATAAGCCGTTAAGCCATTTCTGGATGAGAAATCAGTTCAGTTTCGAGTTTTCTTCAAAACCTCTAACGGATGCTGGTGGTCAAGCCCAAGGCGTGTTGATTAGGCTCAAAAACCTAGCTACGCAAAAACTTTATGAACAGCACATAAATGAAGCTCAGTGGCGCTACAACAAACTACTTGCTCTTAGTGAGCGTCGCTCTGATGAAATTGCCCTGTTGCATAGCGTTCGTGACGCTTTAAATAGTGCAAATGACCGCTCGAGCATTTGCCAAATTGTAGTTGAGCGCAGTTCAGACCTTTATGGCTATAACCTGCTCAGTATCTACTTAATCGAAAACAACCACCTTATCTTGCAGCACCAAGTAGGCTACAAAAGCTATATAGAAAGCTTAAGTTTAGAAAAAGGGGTCATGGGCAAAGTTGCCCGTACAGGCCAGGCTGCCCTCATTAATTCAGATCATACAGATCCAGACCTTGTTTGGGCCTTTGAAGGTATTCAATCAGAGGTTTGCGTGCCTATCGAGGTAAATCAGCAAGTTATAGGCGTCTTTAATATTGAGAGTCTTGATGGTTACCTGGCTGAATCTGACCTAAGTTTGGCAAAAACCTTGGCGGGCTATGTTGGTGAGGCTTTTAGACGAATAAAGCTTTTAGAAACCTTACAAGAGCGCGAGAAAAGCTACCGTGACCTGGTTGAAAATGCTGACGACATTATTTATACCATCAGTCTAGCGGGTTACTTTATTTATGCCAACCCAACAACCGAAAAACTAACGGGCTACTCTCAAGAAAAACTAAAGCAAATTCATTTTTTGGAGCTTATTCGCCCAGATTATCAGGCAGCTAGCCGCAACCACTATGAAGAGCAGTTTAAAAAGCGTCTTGACTCGAGCCACTTTGTCTTCCCAATGATGTCAGCCCAAGGGGAAGAACACTGGTTAAGTCAAAAGGTACGCCTAATCTGGAATGAGGGTCGCATTCAATATATGCAGGCCTTTTCTCGTGATATTACTGAGCAGGTTAAGACCGAACAGGCGCTGGCAAACCATACAAAAGCGCTCGAGCGTGCCAACCGTGATTTGCAAAAGTTTTCTTTTATTACGGCGCATGATTTACAAGAACCCTTACGCAAAATGCGTACCTTTAGCGACCGCCTGAGTAAAAAATATAACGCGCAGTTTGATGATCAAGGCAAACTCTATCTAAATCGCCTGAGTCAAGCAGCACAGCGCATGCAACACCTCATTGGCGACATTCAACTTTTTTCCTTTATTGGCACCGAGCTTAAAGAGTCAGAGGTTGATCTGAACTTACTTTTAAAAACCTGGGAAAAGCAAAATATCAGCCTTATAGAAGAGGCAGACGCGCATATTTCCTACCCTGACTTACCTGTTCTTAACGCCGATGCCCACCATTTACGCTTGCTTTTTGGTCATTTATTAACAAACGCTCTAAAGTTCCGCCGCGCAAACGTTCCCGTAAAAATTGAGCTTAACTTTTGCGACTTAAGCGATTGGCTCGAGTTTAGCATTACAGATAACGGCAGTGGTTTTGACGCAACTTATAGTGAGAAAATATTTGAAGTTTTTCAAACCTTACACTGCGATAAAGAAACCTTAGGTAATGGCATGGGTCTCGCACTTTGCCGCAAAATCGTCGATACCTATGGCGGCTCAATAAGCGCCACGACACAAAAAGGCGCAGGTTCAACCTTTAGTCTGCGTTTACCTAGCTCTATGAAACTTTCTATGCCCCAGGATGCTGAAAGGTTCAGCCAGTCATGACCTTTATTTGCTTATCAAAAAGCAGATCATATTTACGCTTTATTTATCTAGGAAAAGCTCTTAGAAACTCTCACCCTTTACGAAATGTTTTTGTAAAGAAAAACCTAGACCTAGATTTAGAAATCAGTTCAAGAACTCACCCAGAGCCCTTTTTGACAACCATCAGAGAAATATTGCTATGAAAAGAGAATGTGTCAATGTTTTACTCATTGATGATGACGCCGATGACTATTTGATTACCGAATCGCTCTTGGCAGATGTCAAGAATCCGCGCCTATATTTTAAAGTCGATTGGTGCAGTGACTATCATGAAGCGATTCAAGCCTTTCATAAAGACAGCTATGACGTTTATCTCATGGACTATCACATGGGTCGCTATAACGGTCTTGACATACTTAAAGAAGCCTTAGCCCTTGGGGTACAAAAACCTATTATCATGCTCACCGGTTTAGGTGATGTCGAAATCGATACTAAAGCGATACAGGCTGGTGCCGCTGACTATCTGGTTAAAGGTCAATTTTCCGAGGATTTGCTCGAGCGTTCGATTCGCCACGCTATGGAACGCTCGCAAATGCAGCGCGCCTTAAAAGAAAGTGAGGAGCGCTACGCCCTTGCTGCCAAAGGTGCCAACGATGGTCTTTGGGACTGGAAACTTAGTACCGACGAAATTTATTTTTCCAGTCGTTGGAAAGCCATGCTGGGCTTTGCTGAGCTCGAGCTTGAAAACAAACTTGAAACCTGGCTCAGCCGCATTCACCCAGATGATATCAATTGGGTGCAAGACGCGCTTGACAGGCACTTAAAAGGCGAAAGTAATCAACTTGAAATCGAATACCGCATGCTTGCCCAGGATGGTCAGTATAGACGTATGCTGGCACGAGGTTTAGCGGTTAGAAACGCTTCGGGCACAGCTTACCGCATGACAGGCTGGCAAACAGATTTGAGTACCCGCGTTGCTTCCTATGACGCCTTGACCAGTCTGCCCAATCGGTCTTTATTTTTCGAGCGACTTAACCGTGCTGTCGAAAGGAAAAAATGGGAAGACCAGTTTAGCTATGCGGTCTTTTTTCTTGACCTTGACAGCTTTAAGATGGTTAATGACAGCCTGGGTCATGCCATGGGGGATGCGCTCCTCTTAGAAGTCTCAGCTCGGCTCGAACATAGTTTAAGAGCCAGTGACAGCTTTATTCGCTTCAAGCACGAAAGCCTGTCCAGTTCTACAGTAGCTCGTTTTGGTGGCGATGAATTTGCTATCTTGCTTGAGGGCATTCATGACCACGAGGCTGCCTGTAAAGTGGCAGAGCGTATTCAGCAATCCCTGTCTCAACCTTTTTATCTAGAAGGTCAGCAGCTTTTTACCAGTGCCAGTATCGGCATTGCCATTGGTCAGGAAAAATACCACTGCGTAGAAGATATTTTGCGCGATTCCGATATTGCTATGTATTCTGCCAAAGCTAATGGCAAAGCAAGGCACGCCGTTTTTGATGCAGGCATGCACGGGCGCATCAAAGTTCGCCTAGCCCTTGAAACCGACCTTAGATCAGCTTTAGCTAAGCAGGAGCTCAAGCTTTATTATCAACCCATCGTCGAATTAGAGAGCAGCAAACTGGTAGGCTTTGAAGCTCTCATACGCTGGCAGCATCCTGAGAAAGGACTCATCTCTCCTGACGCGTTTATACCTATTGCCGAGGAAACTGGTCTTATTATTCCTATAGGTCTATGGGTGATTGAAGAGGCGGCAAGCCAATTAAAAACCTGGCACGCCAAGCATCCTCATTCCAAAGATTTAAGCGTAAGCGTAAATTTATCTAGCAAACAACTCGCCAAGCACCAGCTTTTTGATGATATCGTCAATATTCTTAGCCGCACAGGTCTAGACCCGAAATTTCTAAATTTTGAAGTCACAGAAAGCACCATGCTCGAGCATGCAGATATAGCAAAGTCTACGCTCGAGCAGGTCAGGAGCCTGGGCTGCCGTGTGAAAATAGATGATTTTGGAACAGGTTATTCTTCCTTAAGTCGCTTGCATTCAATGCCTTTAGACGTGCTTAAAATTGACCGTTCCTTTGTCATGAATTTCCTTGATGGAAGTGAAAATGCTGGAATAGTTGAAACCATTATTCGCTTAGCGCAAACCTTAAAGCTCGAGGTAGTTGCCGAAGGCATTGAAACGCATGACCAGCTTCTTAGATTACGCGCTTTAGGTTGCCGTTTGGGTCAGGGGTATCTTTTTGCTTCCCCCAAAGAAGTAAAACTTATCGAGCAGTTGCTAAGTTCTGACAGTTTTGCTATGCAGGTCTTCAGCAAAGTATAACTTAGCGCTAAAAGGTTTATTGGTAAGCTGCATTTAGCTAAGCTACATATGTCATACTTAACCTGTTTTGCCTTCGGCCTCGTCTTGCCAGACGTTGGTCAAATAAGGGTTTAGAGCAAGAGTGGTAGCGACCACTCTAGATTTTAATCTCAGGATAGGTTTTTACGCGAGTATGGAGGGTTATGCCGGGAATAGCAATTATTGGTGCACAATGGGGTGATGAAGGTAAGGGTAAAGTTGTTGATTCTCTTGCCAGTCAATCTGACTTTGTTGTCCGTTATTCAGGGGGAGCCAATGCCGGGCATACGGTCGTGGTTGATAGCGAAGTCTTTAAAGTACATCATTTGCCTGTAGGCGTTTTGCATGATGGCCCTGTTTCCGTTTTGGGTGGCGGCATGGTTATAGACCCCTGGACCTTTCGCGATGAACTAGAAAACTTTAAAAAGCGCCGTGATCCTGGTGAGATATATATCGCCCAGGAAGCGCATATTGTTTTACCGCACAATAAGAAAAATGATGAAGGGGGCGGCTTTGTCGGTACCACAGGTCGGGGCATTGGCCCTTGCTACAGTGATAAAGCTCGCCGTGTAGGGATTCGCTTTGGCGACCTTAGCAGTGACGCTGTATTACGCGAGCGCTTAGGCAGATTAATTGAAGCCAAACCTAACTCGACCGCAGCAGTTGGTTGGACAAGTGTTGATATTGCCTTTGACGCCCTTACGGATGTACGGGAGTACATAAATCCGCTGGTTAAGGATACAGGGGCAATGGTTAGGCAAGGCTTAAAAGAAGGCAAAAAAGTGCTCTTTGAAGGGGGTCAGGGAACCATGCTTGATTTAAGCTATGGAACCTACCCCTATTTGACCAGCTCACACCCGACCATTGGTGGGGTATTAGTGGGAGCTGGCGTAAGCCATAAAGCGCTAAATGGTGTTTATGGCATTGTCAAAGCCTTTACCAGTCGCGTCGGGCATGGCCCCTTTATTACTGAAATTCTTGACGATGATATGGCGCTGCGCCTACGCGGTACAGGGTCTAATCAATGGGATGAATATGGCACCACCACGGGTAGACCTAGGCGTGTTGGCTGGCTTGACCTAGTGCAGCTCAAATATGCCTGCGATATTAACGGCTTTGATGGTTTGGTTGTAACGAAACTGGATGTTCTATCTGGGCTCGAGCAGGTCAAAGTCTGCACCTCTTATAAAAAGGGTCAGCCTGTTTATCAAGATATGCCGGGTTGGGGCAATTTAAAAGGCATTGAAAAACGCAGCGCTTTGCCCAAAGAAGTTCTTGCTTACCTCGAGCTTATCGAAACCTACACAGAGATTCCTGTGACCATGTTTTCCACCGGGCCAAAACGCAGTGAAACCTTTGGTGAAGTGAGCTGGGGCTAGGCTGCCCCTAGGCAAATAGTGATCTGGGGATTCGTATTTCTTTTCTTAGGGTTTATTGTCTATTTGGGTTGGCGTTTTTCAAATGTCATTTTAAAACCTGAGCCTTATGGCCTTTACCCTGAGTTTAAAATACTCGCTTATAAAGATGGTTTGGTCAGCCTGCCCAAACCAAAAAACGATAAACAATTTGCCAACACTTTGCGTCAGGGACACTATGTTTTGCTTTGGGGAGGCAGTGTTGGCAAATTGGGAGCCATACGAGAAGAAACCTCTGAGACAGTTACCCGAGAGCTCGAGCTTATTTCAGGCCTCCCCCCTAAAGCTGGTGAAGATGCCAGACTAGACTCCTTTGTTTTTCGCCGTAACCCTAAAGACGATCACCAGCTCAGCTATGAGGAGCTTTTCCTTAAAGGTCCAACGGGTCCTTTACACTGTTGGTGGCTGCCCCATGACAAAGACCAGGCAATCGTTTTGCTTCATGGTCGAAGGCGAGGCCAAATTACCGAAGTGCAGCGCATTCTACCCAAACTTAGGCAAATGGGTTACTCAGTATTCGCACTCTCTTACCGAAATCATAGCCAGAGCGCAGCTAGCCCTACCGGCTTTTACCACTATGCCGAAAGTGAGTGGGAAGATGTCAAGGTCGGACTAGACTTTCTAAAGCAGCAGCGAATAAAGACGATTGTCCTCTATGGTTTTTCTATGGGTGGCGCGGTAAGTCTTGAAACCTATAAACGCCTGCAGGCGGGTGATTTAAAAGTCAGCGCCATTATCCTAGATGCCCCACTGCTTGACCCCAAAGAGGTTTTTAGGTTAGGGGCATTTCGTTTAGGAATTCCTTATGTCTTAGCTTCCTGGCTTAGTTCCTGGGCTATGCTTATTGCTCGTTGGCGGGCTGGAATTAATTGGCAAAGCCTCGATCAGCGAAACTTTGCTACTAAGATTGATATCCCTGTGCTTCTGTTTATGGGTACCAGCGATACCACCATTCCAATAAAGCTGGTAGATGAATTTGCCGCAAATGTCAAAAACATCGAATATGTCAGGCTCGAGGGTGTAGAACATGTTGAAGCATGGAATGTAAATCCAGAAGCCTATGAGGCAAAAGTCGAAGCTTTTTTGAATGAACACTTTGCTCTGATCAAAAGGAAAACGGACTAGACGTCACTATCCTGTTTCTTGTCATTTCAACAAAAGCTGGGGTCTATAGCCTTGGATTTACCGACTCTCTACAAAAATAAAACCTTCGGCAACAAGAATTACCGAAGGTTTTACATTACATCTATTTTTTATCTATTATTAATGGCTTTAAAACTTTTTCCTAAAGGGCCTTCATAAACCATTCGTGGACGCATGAGTTTGTTATCGGCATATTGCTCATAGAGATGAGCCATCCAGCCACTTATGCGAGCAACGGCAAAAATAGGGGTATACATATCGGTTGGAAAACCAAGCATGCGGTAAACACTGGCGCTAAAGAAGTCAACATTGGGTTTAATCTCTTTGCCTTTTTTGGTCATCTCGCGGTCCATAACCCGTTCCATTTCAAGGCTCATTTCAAACCACTTGCTATCACCAGATTCTTCAGCAAGATGATGAGAAACTTCTTTTAAGATAATGGCTCTTGGGTCAAGGACACGGTAAACTCTGTGTCCAAACCCCATGACACGCCCACCTGGCGTACCTAAAATATTCATAACATAATCTTCAACCTTGGAAACGCTACCGATTTTTTCCAGAGCTTGCATAACTGCTGCATTAGCGCCACCGTGCAATGGACCTTTTAAGGAACCGCAAGCTGCGGTTATAGAACTATAAACATCGGTGAGGGTACTAGCAACGGCTCGAGCCACAAAGGTACTAGCATTACTACCATGCTCAGCGTGTAAAACTAAGGCAACATCCATGACATTGGTGGCAGCCTCAGTTGGTTTTTCACCCGTAAGCATATAGAGAAAGTTTCCTGCAATACTTAGGTCAGGGTCTGGGCTGATGGCTTCTTGGCCATTTCTTAAGCGCTCAAAGGTAGCAACAATGCTCGGAAACTTGGCAGTTAAACTTAAGCCGATTCGGTGAACATTATCAAGGTCAACCCCTTCAGCAGCTGAGTCCGTTGCACCTAGCATAGATACGGCTGTGCGAACGGCATGCATAGGATGAGTATCCTTAGGCATGAGTTTTAAAACCTCAATTACCTCTTGGGGCAATATGTAGTGAGGCTTTAGACCATTTTTAAACTCAGCAAGCTGATCTTGCGTGGGTAAATCATCATTCCAGAGCAAGTAGGTGACTTCTTCAAAGCTAGCTTTATTGGCAAGCTCGCGAATATCATAGCCGCGGTAAATGAGTTCACCTTTAAGACCATCAATATGTGATATTTGAGTGGTATCTACATTGACTCCAGCTAAACCTTGATAAATCGTTTCTGACATCAGTCCTCCGCAAAATGCGCGCACAATGTGCGATTAAATTAGAAATTACAAGCAATGCTGCTTTACTCTAGCAGGTTTAAGTTAGTATCATCTCAAAATTTATCTTGAAGATTAGTAACTTAGCTTAAGAAACTTTCAAGCATAAAAACATCTGCTACTCGTACAACCATTTTAGTGTACCAGTTTTCACGGTTTTTGCCTGTACACCGCGCATAG
>JAHEBB010000076.1 GCA_024642575.1 Trueperaceae bacterium
TTGCCTGCCATTTGGAAGATACCTTAAACGCTACTGAAGATAAGCCTGCAAGGCTCGAGCTAATTGGTGACATCCCAGCAGGCGCAATGTTTGAGGGTGAAGTCAAAAGGGGAGAGTGTGTCGGTATTTATACGGGTGCGCCCATTCCCAAAGGGGCAAACGCGGTTATTCGGGTTGAAGACACCGAGCAAGAAGGAAACTGGGTCAAAATCATTGCTAAGGCAGATGCCAGTGCGGTGCGCCCCAAAGGGCAAGATTTTAAAACAGGAGAGCTTAAACTTGCCAAAGGACTTAAGTTAAATAGCTCGGGAGTAGCTATTGCAGCTGCTACGGGTCACGCAAGTTTAAAGGTAGCTCGTAAACCTCGAGTTGCTATTTTGGCAACAGGTGATGAAGTTATAGAACCTGGTCAAGCGCTAAAGCCAGGACAAGTCTATAACTCAAACACCTACTCGGTGACGGGTTTAATTCGCCAGGCTGGGGGGGAAGCCATTATTTTAAACCATGTTCAAGATGACCTTAAAGCGCTTGAAAAAGCCATGTCCGAGGCTGGGCAAATCGATTTGCTACTGACTTCGGGGGGCGTGTCGATGGGCAAATATGATTTTGTTCGCGACCTTTTGTTTGACCAGGGAGACGTTCATTTCTGGAAGATTGCCATGAGACCAGCAGGCCCTGTGCTTTTTGGTACCTGGAAAGGTGTTCCTGTACTTGGTTTACCGGGTAACCCAGTCTCGAGTATGATTGCTTTTATCATGCTGGCAAAAGCCTTTATGCAAAAGGCCCTGGGTGAAACGGCCAGACCCCCCTATTTTGATAGGCTCGAGGCAATAACAGATGTTCCCTTAAAAGGGGCAGGGTTCAAAGAAACCTTTATAAGACTTTTTCTTAAGCAGGAATTAGATGGGAAATACCACGTTACAACGACGGGAAATCAAAATTCAGGTGTTTTAAGCTCGATGCTTTTAGCCGATGCACTTGCCATAGTTCCCCCTCATAAAAGTTTTGAACCAGGTGAAGTCTTAGAAGTTATAAGGCTCGAGCCTTATCTGTGAGTTAATAATAAAGCCAAACCTTTCGATAACCATCGGATGATTCAATATGAATACCTTGTTAGCTTGCTGTGAAGATTTTTTATTGAAGTTTGAAAACCAAAAAACTTCCCCCTTCTTAAAGGGGGATTGAGGGGGATTCCTTTTTAAAAGAACTCAAACTGCCATTATATCGGCTTCTTTAGCCTTAATCCGTTCGTCAATAAGTTTGACAAACTCATCGGTTAATTTCTGAACTTCGGTTTCACCTTGGCGCACATCATCTTCGGTGAGCATGTTTTCTTCTTTCATCATACCTAGCTCATCATTGGCATCTCTACGAATATTGCGCAAAGCGATTTTGGCTTCTTCGGCCATGTTTTTGGTGGTTCGAACCAAGTCACGGCGGCGCTCATCGTTTAAGGGGGGAACGGTAATAAAAACATTATCCCCCTGGTTGTTAGGGTTAAAGCCCAAATCACTCTCGCGAATAGCCTTTTCAATAGTGCCAATCACACTTTTGTCAAAAGGGGTAATGACCAGGGTGCGCGGGTCGGGGCTCGAGATTGTAGCAACCTGATTTAAAGGCATATTTGCCCCATAATACTCAATCATGACCCTGGTTAAAATGGCTGGATTGGCACGTCCGGTGCGAACCGCAGCAATGTTATGCTCAAAAGCCTCTATCGATTTACTCATGCGCTCGCGCGTTTCTTTTAAGACGGATTGCATAATTCACCTCCTATTTATAAATACAAAAACTTTGCACAGTTTACCAGCCAAGGACTGTGAAACCTAGCCCTGGTTTAACCAGCAAGCCTGATGAAGTCTAAAAATCGGGAATGTGAGTGACTTTTGTAGGTTCTGCCGTTAGAATGAAGTCTCCATTTGGATGTGATATGTCAAATCTTAAAAATCAGCAGCAGGAAAATGCGAAATCACCAACCTCAGATAGTCAAGGAAAACAAGGGCTAAATACCTTTGGAGGCGTGTTTACACCTTCGATTTTGACCATTTTAGGTGTAATTATGTACCTGCGCTTTGGCTGGGTTGTTGCCAATGTAGGGCTCTGGGGAAGCCTGGCTATCGTTACCATTTCAACTGCAATTACTCTGATTACGGGGCTTTCAATTTCTCAAATCGCTACCGATCAGCGCATTCGAGTAGGTGGCGCTTACTACATGATTAGCCGTTCGCTTGGCATTGAAGCTGGCGGCGCTATTGGTCTGCCTCTTTATTTTGCACAAGCACTTTCAGTGGCTCTATACACGATTGGTTTTGCCGAAAGTCTTGCGCTGGTGTTTCCTGCTCTGGGGCCAAAAGTGGTGGGCTTAGTAACAACGGTTGCAGTAACCGCCCTAGCCCTTTTGTCTGCCAAGACAGCGATTCGCGCGCAGTACATCATCATGGTTGCCATTGGTCTATCTCTCGTTTCCTTGATTTTTGGTAAACCTTTAGCACAGAGCTTAGTTACAACGCCTATGCCCATAGAAAAGGCCAGTTTCTGGACGGTTTTAGCGGTCTTTTTTCCTGCAGTTACGGGCATTATGGCAGGGGTCAATATGTCCGGTGATTTAAAAGACCCCAGGCGAGCTATCCCTATAGGAACACTTGCCTCCATTGGCGTAAGTTATGTGATTTATATGCTTATTCCCCCGCTGCTTCTGGCTCGAGCCGACACCGCTTCTTTGCTGGCTGACCCACTCATCATGCGGCATATCTCCTTTTGGGGTGGCGCTATTTTGCTGGGCGTGTGGGGTGCAACGTTGTCAAGTGCCCTGGGTAGCATTTTAGGCGCGCCACGCATTTTGCAGGCACTTGCCAGAGACGGCATTTTACCAAAAAGTCTTAGCTTTTTAGGTAGAGGCAACGGCCCTGAAGATGAACCTAGAATTGGCACCCTACTTACTATGGCTTTGGCGCTGGTAGCGGTTGCACTGGCTGACTTGAACCTGATTGCTCCCATTTTAAGTATGTTTTTTCTAACTACTTACGGCGTAGTAAATGTAGTAGCAGGCCTCGAGCGGTTTCTGGGTAGCCCTTCTTTTAGACCCACCTTTAAAGTGCCCTGGTTTGTTTCGCTTTTAGGTGCTTTTGGCTGTCTGGGCATCATGATACTTATTAATTGGCTGGCCACCTTAATTGCCGTCATCATTGTGCTGGTAATTTATATATGGCTCGAGCGTCGTGAGCTTAAAACGACCTGGGGTGATGTTTGGCAGGGTGTTTGGATGGCAGTGGCTAGAAATGGGCTGGTTCATTTAAGAACCGAAGCAGACCCGAAAAACTGGCGACCCAATTTGCTGGTGCTTGCCGGTTTGCTCGAGCGAAGATGGCCCTTAATAGAGTTTGCGGCAAGTCTCAGTCATAACCGCGCTATCTTAAGTGTGGCAAGTGTGCTTACTGGGGAAGGGGTAACGCTCGAGCGTCGAAGGAGTGCCGAAGATAGTTTGCGGGAAATGCTTGCAGATAGAGGCATCGAAGCTTTTTTGAAAATTATCAAAGCCCCCGATGTTTTTGAAGGGGCTAAACAACTCGTTGATGTTTATGGCATCGGCGCTTTAACCCCAAATACGATTGTTTTGGGGCACAGTGAAAATATTGAACATCTCGAAGCTTTTGCCAAGCTTATTGAGCACTGTAACCAAATGAAGCGCAATGTTTTGATTGTTCGGCAAGGGGAGACGCCCTTTGGTAAGCGAAAAATCATTGATCTCTGGTGGGGTGGTTTGAAAGGCAACGGGGGTCTTATGATGACCCTAGCCTATCTGCTATCGCTAAGCCTCGATTGGCGAGGTGCGAAAGTCAGGATTAAGATGATGGTAGTCGATGACGCTGCCGCCAAAGTTGCCGAGAGCAATTTGAAAGACTTGATGCAAAACCTGCGTATTGCCGCAGAGATTCATGCGCTTGCTCCCGAAGGCCAAAGTTTTGAAACCTTATTAAAAAGCTCATCACGAGATGCTGATCTGGTCTTTTTGGGTATGAAAGAGCCTGACAGCGAATTTGCCAGCTATTATCAGGATTTGAGTCGCCGCACGGAAGGTTTACCTACCACGGTTTTTGTGCGGGCAGCCGAGGCGCTCGAGTTTAGTGACATCCTTGCTTAGACCAGAGCGGTAGACTAGCTAAGTGCGAGAACGTTACCTTGCTCATGCCTTTGGTTTATTCGCATCTGCCTTCATAATTATATTTTTGTTTTATCCCATCGCAGTTATTTTTGCCAGGAGTTTTCAGGATACTGCAGAATTACTCGCAACGATTCTTAACCCTTATTATTATGAGCGGCTGGGTTTCACGCTTTATCAGGCACTTTTATCAACCTTTGCGACAGTAATCTTAGCCTTGCCAAGTGCGTTCTTATTTGCCCGTTATACGTTTTGGGGCAAAGGCTTGTTAAAGAGTCTGTTTCTTATTCCTTTTGTCATGCCAACTGTGGTGGTAGCCATTGGCTTTTTGAGTCTCTTTGGCCCAAAAGGGCTTTTTGCGATTGACCTGCGTAACAGCCTTCTGATTATTATTTTAGCCCATGTTTTTTACAATTTTGCCATTGTGGTTCGCATTGTGAGTAGCTACCTCGAAGGTATTGGCAACCGACTTTATGAGGCAGCGCAGACGCTTGGCTCGAGCCGAGTAAACACGCTTATAAAGATCACCCTGCCGATTGCTTTGCCGGCCATTTTGGCTGCTGCCACGCTGGTCTTTATTTTTTGTTTTAGCAGCTTTGGGGTCATTCTTATCTTGGCCCCTGAGATTCAGTTTCGGACGCTCGAGGTTGAAATCTATCAGCTTAGTTCGAGGCTTTTGGCTTTGAGTGGCGCAGCGTATCTAGTTATCTTGCAGTTTTTAGTCATAACTGCTTTTAGCTTGCTCTATACCAAATTACAGGCACGCTTAGCCGTTAGCTTAGGGGCGGCTCGAGCGGTTGTCAAACAACCATCGGGTTGGTCAGGAAGGCTTTTAAGATTACATTTTTTGCTTACCTCTGTTTTACTCTTAGCGCCCCTCCTCATGCTCGTTATGCAAACCTTCTGGCTTTCAGGAAATTTTAGCTGGCAGAGTTTTTCTTACGCGCTCGAGGCAAAACGGACGATTGGCTTTAGTAGTTTAAAGGATGCCAGCCTAAATTCTTTTCGATTTGCACTTATAAGTATGGTCATTTCGCTAACGCTAGGGTTTGCCTTTGCCTATGCGGTGGTCAGGGCCGGCTGGACCCTGTTAGATCAGGCCAGTCTGCTCCCGTTATCGATTAGTGCGGTCACGCTTGGACTAGCCTATTTACTGGCATTTCCAGGACTACGCAGCAGTGTCTGGGGCATAAGTCTGACGCATAGTATCATCGCCTTTCCCTTTGTTACGCGCAGTTTGTTGCCTGCTCTACGTGCTTTACCCCCTAATATGATTCAAGCTGCGCGAACATTAGGTGGTTCACCTATAACTATACTAAGACGCATTGAACTGCCTCTTTTAGCACCAGCGATAGTTACAGCTGCTGGGTTTGCTTTTGCTATTTCGATGGGTGAATTTGGTGCGACTTTAACCTTACAAAATGCCAGATATGCAACCTTGCCCGTGGCTATTTTTGACCGACTTTCAAGACCTGGAATGCAAAACTATGGCGCGGCTTTAGCCTTGGCTTGTCTCCTAATGCTACTAACTGGCGCATTCATTTTTGTGCTCGAGCGCTATGGTAAGTCGGAATTTTAAACGCCGTGTATTTTAAACCCTTACTATTTTAAACGCGCCATACTACTTGAGTTTTTCTGCCAGGATGGCAACTTTCTTTTCATTGCTTAGGTTTTTTAGCTCTTCTAAGTCAGGCATAGGGTAGCGCTGGTCTGAGCCGGGTAAGGCGTGTGATTCTTGATTCTGCCAGGCCTGAGTGGTCACGATTGCCTCGAGGTTTGCAATACGCTGCTCATAAATTTGACGTTGCTGCTCAGACGCATCTCTTAAAGCCATTATTTCGGACATCATTTCTTCAGACATCAAATTGGCTTGGCGTTCCTGTGATTTTATGTACTTTTCGATAACGCCGGAAATAATGGCGATGATAGGAATCGAAAGTGCTGTAAGGGGTATTAAAACCCAAACCCAATTCATACTAACTCCTTGAGAATGTCGATTCATCCTTTGACATCCTAAAAAATCTAATCGTCATTTCTATTATAAAGTTTAAAGGATACTTAGCCAGTCATGAGGCTTCATGCAAAAGTATCAGCAAGTGCTTCATTCTAAATACGCTTTTATTCCTCATTCTAGCGAAGGTGGAAGTTACGGGCAAAGTCTTTAACCGAACCTCTCTTTAAGATTCTTGAGTAACTTTGGGAAAACTCTAGACTAATTGGTATTTTGCGAATTAGCTTTTGCTGGGCGAAAACGGTCAATGCAGCCTATTTGCTTAAAAAACCAACTCGGATTTAGGTAGATGGTTTTTAAACGGAAAATCCCTGATGCACATTGACTGATTTAATTTAACATCATCTATATATCTACATGACTTATCGCTGTGATGACTGTACCGAGAGAGAAAACCTTTGCTCGTTATACTGCTAGATATTCCAACTGGCATGTCTAGATTGTCATTATGTCAGAACGGTCCTAGACAAAAAGAACAAGGGAGCAACTACTACTACAATGCGCATTTTACTTGTTACCGAGGGAACTTATCCTTATGTCGTAGGGGGGGTGAGTACGTGGTGTGATCAGCTTATAAGGGAGTTGCCGCAGCATCAATTTACGATTTTTTCTGTCATTGGCCCTGTTCCTCCAGAGCCACAATTTGCTAAGCCAAAAAATGTCGAAAAACTTCAAGTGGTTCCATTATGGAAGCCTCGTAATAATCTGAAACTTGCTGGCTTTGAAGATAGGCTTAAGTTTGACCGTGCGCTGGGTCAATTCAGTGATTTTATCGATGGAAACTTAGTTGGTTTGGGGCAAGGTCTGCTCGAGCTTTCCCGCTTGGGGCATGACATTGATTTATGGCCTTTATTTGAGCGGAAAGCTGTTTGGCAAATGCTGGCGACAAAACTAAGCGCCCACTTGCCCTATCATCCACGACTGGGTGAAATTGCATTGGCGGCAAATTGGTTAAGGTCGGCCCTGGTTCCTCTACTCTTTATTCCCCCAAAGACTGACATTGTTCATACCATTGTCAATGGCCTTGCAGCTTTACCTGCCTGGACAGCCTCAAAAGTTCATGGTGTTCCCTTAGTTTTGACGGAACATGGGGTTTATTTGCGCGAGCGGTATCTGGCTTTTTCTGAAGAAAAAGATTCTGCTGTGGTGAAATACCTTAGAACCTCACTTTATCAAGCTTTGGCGCGCCTTGTTTACCTTCATGCCGATAAGGTGCTTTCTGTGAGTGAGTTTAATCGGCAATGGCAAAAAGAATTTGGTGCGACACCAAGTCGGACACAAGTCATTTCTAACGGGGTTGACCCAAGACTATTTCCTGAATTGCCAAAGAAGGCTCAGCCAGAACCAACCATTGTCTGGCTGGGAAGAATTGACCCCCTTAAAGACCTTGAGACCTTAATTCATGCCTTTCGTAGAGTCATTCGCAGGGTAGACAATGTCAAACTTAAGCTTTTTGGTCCAGTGCCAAAAGGTAATGAAGCCTATTTTATGGCTTTGGTCAATCTGATTGAAAGTCTTGGCCTTGACAGTCAGATAAGTTTTGAAGGCCCTGTTCAGCCAGCTAATTTAGCCTATCAGCAGGCAGATGTCGTTGCTCTTTCCAGTGTTTCAGAGGGCTTCCCTTATACGCTAATTGAAGCCATGATGTCAGCTCGAGCGGTGGTCGCGACGCAAGTAGGTGGCGTTGAAGAGGTCGTCGGCGATGCTGGGTTACTCGTGCCAGCTCAACAGGCTGAGCCTTTTGCGGAGGCTCTCATTAGCCTACTTACAGATGCCAGGCTACGGTTAGACTATGCCCAGCGTGGTCGCCGCAGGGCACTAAGCTACTTTACGCTCGACAAAGTGACCCATGCCTACGACAAGGTTTATCAGGAACTTATGTCTCCGATTGCACTTGATTGGGATGACCCTATTTTGCTCTTAACCAATGGCCCTCTAATCGAAGATGAAGTACCCCAACTTCTAAGGGATGAGGAAAGTCTATGAGCGAAGCGGGGAAGTACCAAAGACCCAAGTTTCGGGTTAATGAATGGTATGGCTTGGAAAAGCGTCGTACTGACCTTTTAGGCAAGCTAAATAGAGAGCTTTTTGAGGTGACCAAAGAAGCGACAGACCCTTATGAGTTAGCAGCGCATCTGGAAGCCTTAGGGTTTAATAATGAGCGGGTTGCTAAAGAGTTTTCGCTAAACTCAACCTTTGAACTTGCTCGGCAAATGTTTCAATTGAGCGTGCGAAAACCTGAATTGCGTCGGCGTTCTTTTGTTCAGATGCCAGGTTTAGGCTGGCGTCAGGTTCTTATCTTGGCAGCAATTGTTGCTACCCTTGTCCTGTCGCAGAACGCGACTTTGCCACAGTGGCTCATGACGCTTTGGCTTATCACCTGGTCAATTGCCTCAGGCTCGGTTATTGCTCGAGTCAAAGACAAGTTAAACGAGGTTAAGCAACGATCAGTTTTTAGTTTACTTATGCTTGTTGGACTTATCGGGATTGGCTTTGTTGGTTTAGACCATAGAGCTTTAACCGAATACACTATGGCGCTTTTATGGTGGGGGGTGGCGGGTGCGCTTTGGCTGCAAGAGCTATTAGAAAGAAATCGTTACTGGTTTCTTGGCTTTTCGCTTTGCGTAATTGCGGCTCTGGCCCTTCCTGCTCTTAATATTCCTCTAAGCATTGTCTTTGCATTGCTAGCTTTCGTCTGCCTCTTTTTTCTTCTGCCAGAATTTAGAAGGGTTAAGCTCGAGAGTTTTCGTTTTATTTTTGCTGACCTACCCATGCTCATGACGCAGCTTGGCTACGCCACAGGGTTTGGTCTCTTGCTGATTCAACTAATACGTATGTTCCACGGTAATATCTGGGTTTTTTCGGCTCTCTTAGCCCTTTTCCTCTTTTTAGCTGAGTGGTTTGCGTTGGGCTTAAAAAATAGTCTGGCAGACGCTATGTGGATCAGTTCAACGGTTGAAGATTTCTTGCAAAAGTGTCTAGGCTCGAGCTCGCTTTTGCTGCGGTATTTTGCCTTGTTTGCTTTTTTTACGCTTCTGCTTGTAGCTATGTTCTTTTTTCCTGCACAAGCCGCGCCCATAAGCCACTTTGTTTTGTTTGCTCTCGCTATGGTGCTGGTGCTTATGCTCTTTGCCCTGCAAAATGTCTTTCTGCCTGCGCTGGTTTTTGTATTAGCAGGGGCGGCAAGCTTATTTCCCCTTCCCCTTATTTGGATCTTCATAAGTTTGGCATTGGTTTTGGTTCTTATTCTCTATTTTCAACTTCAACGCGTGGAGGAATATGGTTTCCACATCATCGGATAACACAAAAGATACCCTTAGACTCAAAAGGCCGATTGCTTTTTACTATGGCTTTGGGAAATTAAACGCTCTGTCTTCTTATAAAAGGGTTGTACTGCAACCGTCTCACTACACCACAGACGATCTTCTTTGGTTAAAAGCAAGGGGAATCGAACCCGTTGCCTATATTAGTTTGGGCGAAGACGCGGGACCACCTGCCGAGTGGCATCGAGGTAGAAAAAACACTGCCTGGCAAACCCGTTATGTAAAACTAAGCTCTCATGGCTGGCGTCAACATATTTGTATACAGGCAAAAACCTATATTGCCAAAGGATTTTCTGGTCTCTTTTTAGATACCCTTGATGTGGTTGATCTTTACCCTGAAGACCGCAGGTGGATGGTTGATCTGGTTAGAAGTCTAAGGGCAATCGCGGGGCAAGGCCCGTTGGTTGCAAACCGCGGATTTAGCCTGATGAAAGAACTTTCTTATCTGGTAGACGCCGTGGTCTTTGAAGGTTTTTCAACTCGCTGGACTACCGAGGGCGAATATATCCCCTTGACCGTCCAGGAGCTTAACTGGACAGCGGTTATTGCTGAAGAGTTAAAACGTATGGATATGCCGATTTATGCCCTTGATTACGCTGATACGCCTTTTTTGCAGGCATTTGCTAAACGGCGAGCATTGCAACACGGTTTTATTGCTTCGGTGAGTAATCGGGATTTGACGCATTTATAGCCCTTGACCACCAAAAAAATGAGCGGCAAGATTGCCGCTCATTTTTTTGTTTTAGGACTTAGGCTTGAGCTGGAGCGCTCGAGCCTTTTCGGGTTCTTTTTGCAGGTTTAGACTGACCACTTGCGTGAGCCTCTAAAGCTTTAAGGCCACCTACTAAGGCAACATCTAAAACATCATCAAGGTCTTCCGCAGCGTGGAAACTAAGGCTCTTACGAAGGTGCAAGGGCACATCATTCAGATCACTATTATTTTTAATCGGGAAGATAATGTGCTTAATGCCTGCGCGCTTGGCACCTAAGACTTTTTCTTTTAAACCACCAATCGGTAAAACTCGACCTCTTAGGGTGATTTCACCCGTCATCGAGACATCTTTACGTATAGGAATGCTTGTGAGAGCACTAATCAGAGAAGTTGCAAGGGCAGTACCGGCACTTGGGCCTTCTTTAGGTGTAGAGCCTGCTGGTACATGTATATGAATCTCGTGATTGTCAAGTACCTCTTGACTTATACCAAAGCGTACAGCATTGCTCTTGGCATAGGTTAGGGCAGCTCTGGCGCTCTCTTTCATCACATCCCCTAGTTGGCCTGTGAGCACCAAACCCCCTTTTCCAGGGGTAATGCTGGTTTCAACAAAGAGAATGTCGCCACCCACCGGGGTGTAGTACATGCCTGTGGCTACGCCTACCAAATTATCTTCGGCCTCAGATTCAGGTGTAAATTTTTCGGGTCCAAGATACTGCTCGAGGCTAGGCTCGGTCAGGCGAATGCGCTTGGCTTCTCCTTGTGCGACACGACGAGCGGCTTTACGTGAAAGCGTACCAATGGTGCGCTCGAGCGTGCGAACCCCAGCTTCACGGGTGTAATTGGTGATAAGTTTGCTTAAGGCAGAATCGCTTATGACCAATTGACGTGATTTCAGACCGTTCTCTTTAATTTGTCTGGGCAGCAGATAACGTTTGGCAATTTCGAGCTTTTCTTGCTCAATGTAGCTATTAAACTCGATGATTTCCATGCGGTCCAAGAGCGCTTCAGGAATATTTTGAGGATAGTTTGCCGTCGCTACAAAAAGCACTTCGCTAAGGTCAAAGGGCACACCCAGATAGTGATCGACAAAGCTGTTGTTTTGAGCAGGGTCTAGCACTTCTAAAAGGGCACTGCTGGGGTCTCCCTGATAGCTTGTACCTAGTTTATCCACTTCGTCTAAAAGGAAGACTGGGTTTTTGGTGCCTGCCTGACGGATGCCTTGAATAATGCGACCGGGCATACTGCCAATATAGGTACGGCGGTGTCCACGAATATCGCTTTCGTCTCTGGCGCCCCCTAAACTTATGCGCACATATTCACGGCCTAAAGCTTTGGCAATAGATTTGGCAATGCTGGTTTTACCTACACCAGGAGGGCCAACAAAAATCAGGATAGGGCCTTTATTGACTTCACTGGGCTCGAGCTCGCCTTTTTCGGCACGCTCATATTTAAGCTGACGAACCGCTAAGTATTCAAGCACTCTGTCTTTAACTTTTTCTAGACCATAGTGCTCTTCTTCTAAAATGGCAGTAGCTTCAGCGATATCGATACGGTCATCACTCCGAATATTCCAGGGAAGTTCGGTAATGGTCGTTAAATAAGTTCTAATGACCGAGGCTTCAGCCGAGTCGGGGTGCATGCGGCTTAAGCGATTAAGCTCGCGCTCAGCCTCCTTCATAACTTCATCGGGTAATTCGAGTTCTTCGAGCTTATTTCTAAACTCTTCCATCTCATCTTCATCTTCATCGCTGCCATTAAGCTCACGTTGTAAGGCTTTGATTTGCTCTCTGATAAAGTACTCACGCTGATTGCGGTCAATTTCTTCTTTGACTTCACGTTGCAAGCGGCGCTGCGTTTCGGCAAGCTCGAGCTCAGTATCGATTAATACCAAGACTTTTTTGACCCGTTCAGCAACGGTGGGCGCTTCTAAAACAGCTTGCTTATCTTCTGGGCGAAAATCAAGGTTGTAAGCGACATAGTCAGCAAACTGACCTGCATCTTCCAGATTCATAACAAACTGGGCAACTTCAGGTTGAATGTTCCGACTTGATTCAATCATGTCGGCAAATTTTTCTTTAAGTTCTCTAAAGGCAGCTTCTAGAACCATTTGGTCGCCAACGGGCACATCAATAGGTTCAACATCGGCTTCAATGACATCGGTGGTGCCATAAAAAGCTTTTATCCGCACTCGAGCAAAAGCCTGAACCAGCATTTGAATATTGCCGTCAGGATTCTTTTTCATGCGTAAGATATTACAAGCTGTACCTACCTCATAAAGATCCTTAGCCGTAGGTTCTTGAGTCTCTCTATCTTTTTGATTGACAATAAGGATGGTGCGATCACGGTCTAGGGCTGCATTTATTGCCCTAATGGAAATGGGTCTGGCGGCATCTACCGGCATGACCATCGTAGGGTAAATAACCGAACCTCTTACCGGGCATACCGGAATGGGTTGGTTAAAAGTCTGTTGGTCTTGGCTCATACTGACCTCCTTAAAAAGTGATAGGCCATAACTATGAAAATCTTAGTCTACTTATATCAAATTTTCCGTAATACAGGAGACGATGTAAAAAGGTAGAGTCTTATCTTAGTCCCTAGGGTTTTAGGTGTCCGTGAGAGAGCTAACGTATAAACTAAAAAAACAGGTTGACCTTAAGGTCTATCTACCAGAAAAGGTAAGGGATTGATAGCTTCCCAGTCGCACCTTTTCGGTTCGCTGGTATAGATGCCCAAATGGAGGTGAGGTGGGGTGCTTATGGCATTGCCCGTATTACCGACATAACCCAAAAGCGTTTCAGGGGTGACAGCTTGACCTTCACGCACATCGGCATAGGTAGATAAATGTGCATAGTAAAAACGCCAACCACCCGAACCGACAACCACAACCGTATTGCCGCCCAGTCGGTTCTCACCTATTCGGTAAATAAAACCATTCGTGCCAGAGTAAATAGGTGTTCCTGTTGGCGCAAAAATATCTTGACCTTCATGGCTTCGTCCTTCGCTACGTGCGCCACCCCAGGTATCTGCCACGTCTTTTACTTTGACACCTTCAACGGGCATAAGGATTTCAGTTACAGGCTCAGCAGAAACGGCGGCAAAATAAGCGGGTAAAACCTTGCGATACTTAGCGCGTCTTTCTTGCTCGAGCCTTTCCGTCTCATTTTGGGGTTCCCTTTGATTTTCGGGTGCGGGACATTCAAAGGGAATGAGGTTGGCACCATCAGGTAAAACCTGGGCGAGACTCAAGGAAAAAAAGACGAAGGAAAAAACGAGAGACTTCATACCTTAGCTTAAGAATTAGTTAACGATATTCCTAGTGTCTTCCCTACAATGATTTCTAAAATGTATGACCTCTCAGCTTTCTCTTAGATCTGAGAGAACATGCTACCTTATAAGCTTATGCAAGATCTTAAACAAAGTCTACAAATTGCCCTAAGTCATGCTCTTACTAAGCTCGAGCTTAGTGATGCTAATGAAATCGATATTCCCATTCAAGATGTACCTGACAATAAACCTGGGGACTATGGTAGCCCGGTTGCTTTTGGTTTAGCCAAAGCGCTTAGAAAAAACCCTGCTGCCATTGCACAAGATATATTAGCTAAGCTCGAGCTTCCCGCAGGCATTGCCAAAGCCGAAGCCGTTGGCCCCTATATCAACTTTTTTGTTGATAACACTGCTTTTATCAAAACGGTCTTAGCAAGTGATTTGAGGTTGCCAAGGCAAGAAAAGAAATTTATTGTCGAGCACACCAGTATTAACCCCAACAAAGAGGCGCATGTCGGACACTTAAGAAATATTGCCTTGGGTGACGCGATTGCCCGAATACTAAAAGCAGCAGGCAACACTGTTGAAATTCAAAATTATATTGACGATACGGGTCGGCAAGCGGCAGAAACCTTGTTTGCTATTGATTACTTTAAGGCGAAGTATGAGGGCAGCCCCAAATATGATCACTGGCTCGGTGAACTCTATGTAAACCTGCAAAAAGCTAAAGAGAAGGACGGCGAAGTCATAGAAGCTGGTGTGCGCCGGGTGATGCACAGGCTCGAGCTTGGTGAGTTGCGCAAAGAAATTGCCGAAATCGTCAGGGCACTGTTACAAACTTCTTATGATCTAGGGGTTGAATATGACCTTTTGGTTTGGGAGTCAGATGTGGTTGCCTCAGGGTTTCTGGCACAAGGTTTAGCCATTCTGAAAAACAGTGATTTTGTTAGCAAACCCACCGAAGGCAAATATGCGGGTGCGCTGATTATGGATGTTAGCGAGTTTATTCCTGGACTCGAAGAGTCTAATGTGGTGCTGCTAAGGAGTGATGGGAATGCGGTCTATGTTGCCAAGGATATTGGCTACCACTACTGGAAAGCAGGCATGTTTGAAGGGCTAAAATTTGAAAAGTTTGATATGCAGCCCTCAGGCAAAGCCCTTTATACCAGCTCGCCTGACGGTGAACTTCACCCCGATGGTCAGACCTTTGCGCACGCCGATGATGTTGTCAATGTGATTGACGCCAGACAGTCACACCCACAAACAATTGTTAAAACGGCCTTAAGACTCTCTGATCATAATCGAGGCCATGATTTGCACCACCTTGCTTATGAAGTCGTAACGCTCGAGGGTCAAGCCATGAGTGGGCGTAAGGGCATAACTTTAGCTATTGATGACGTGATTGCTGAAGCCAAAGAGCGCTCAAAAGCCGTCATTCAAGACAAAAACCCTGACATTGCCAATATTGATACTGTCGCAAGACAAGTGGGGGTTGGGGCGTTACGTTTTGGCATGCTCAAAAGTGAATCCAAGCGCATCATTGATTTTCGCTGGGAGCAAGCTTTAAGTTTGCAAGGGGATTCTGCGCCTTATATACAGTATGCCCATGCAAGGGCCTCCAAAATTTTACGTGACGCGGCTGAACAAACTATAGATTACGCCAAGGCAGACTTTTCCAAGATTGGAGATTTGGAAACCAAACTAGCGCAAGTCATAGCCAAGTTACCCGATGCCATAATCCTGGCAGCCAGAGATTTTGCCCCGCACATAATTGCTCAGTACGCGCTTGATTTAGCAACCGCCTGGAATAGCTATTACAACCACAAAGATGAACAGGGAAGACCTGATACGCGGATTTTTCAGTCAGAAACAGGACTAAAAGAAGCCAGGCTCGAGCTGGTCGCCAAAGTCAAAGAAACTCTAGCAAAAAGCCTTGATCTATTAGGAATAGAAGCACCTGAAGAGATGTAAATCAAGCAAATAAAAAAATGGGAGTGCTCACCTAGGCACTCCTATTTTTTTATTTGCTTAAAGACCGAAAATTGGTCTAAGTATCGTAAAAATGAGTGAGCGAAATACAGCTTCAATCGCATTTATGATACCCGTGTAACTAAGCAGCATAAAAATAACAATGAATCCCATTGCGCCGTATTGTCTAATTTGCTGAATAAAGCGTCTTACACCCATATTTCCCCAGGCTAACGCTGCATAGGCACCATCAAGAGGAAAAACAGGGAAGAGATTGATGACTGCATGTCTAATGGCGAAATTTCCTGCGGCAGCAAAAGCTATAAATAAATCTTGCCGCGCGGTTCTTAAAAAAATGAGCCCAATAATGTAACTCACCAGCGCTACCGCTAGATAAGCCAAAGGACCACTATACCAAACTAAGGCTTCTTGACGGCCTCTGCCTGCATAACTCCGACTATTGGTTGGGATGGTTTTTGGCCAGCCGAAACCTAATAGAAAGAGAAACAAGACTCCAAAAGGCTCGAGATGTACCTGTGGGTCAAAGCGGTTAAAACCTTGGAAACGGGCACTGTTATCACCGTAACGGGAAGCAACCCAGGTTTGCACCATATTATGAAAAATCAAAGCCATAACCATGATGATGGCACTGACGATTAAGGTGGTTGGGTCGTTGTAAAAGTTTAAGATCATGCGTTTACCTGGGGCGATGAGGGATTGAAATCTCTAGAAACTTTGCTTAAAAACTGCATGTTTGCCAGAATAGCACTTTCGTTTTGTTCCTGACGACATCCAAAAGGTGGAAGCAGGGCAGGTTAAACTGTTAGCTATGTTTCATGTGGTTTTATTTGAACCTGAAATTGCGGGCAATACAGGTAGTGTTGCCAGAACTTGTATGGCAACGGGGGCAAAGCTTCATCTTATAAGACCGCTTGGATTTAAATTGAGTGATGACGCCTTAAAGCGAGCAGGAATGGATTATTGGCACGAAGTTGATGTGAGCCTTCATGCCAGTTTTAATACCTTTCATGAACTGTTTCAAGATACCTTTAATCAAAATCGTGTTTTTTCATTGACCACCAAAGGTCACCAAAACCATAGCCAGCCCCATTTTCAGGCTAATGACGTGCTCTTGTTTGGGCCAGAATCTAGAGGCTTGCCTGAAGTCATAAGAGAACAAACAACACAATTGCGTATTCCTATGACTCCAAATGCCCGCTCTCTAAATTTGGCAGTAAGTGCTGCGGTGATGGTGTATGAAGCCTGGCGACAGCTCGAGTTTAGGGTTGACTAAAACGGGTATCTGCTTTAAGCGAGTTAATAAACGTGGTGATCAAGGCAATGCAAGCCTCAACATCCTTTAGATCAATGGTTTCATTAGGTGAGTGCATATAGCGTGTAGGTACAGACACCACGGCTGTGGGCACACCTCGTCTTGCTTTGACAA
>JAHEBB010000445.1 GCA_024642575.1 Trueperaceae bacterium
ATCAAGATACAAGACTTCCAGATTAGACAGGCTAGCTATAACACTAAGATCTGCAATATTATTGTTTGTCAAAAATAAGCTTTGTACATTCGTTAGATTCTCTAGTGCATCTAGATTAACTATTTGGTTATCCCTTAAAAACAACCTAGTTGCATTAATGGCATATTGCAGACCCTCAAGATTAGAAACCTCAGCCCTTTCGGCAACTATTTGGGTAAGGCTCTCCATATCTGCATGGGTAATCGCTCCTGTGGGTTTACCTAGCTGGTTACGAATGGCTCGCTCTAAACCAGCATCAGGAATATTAATGCCGCTAGGGGCGGGGCATTGCGCCCCACCCTGATTATCTGTAAGGACATTTTGCTGTGATGGGTTTCTAGCTTCAATGGTATCTACATCCATCTGAGCTTGAGAACTTGGACTGAGCGAAAGGCAATTAAAAGTCAATGAAACTTCTTCAACATTTCTACCAATGCCATTTGTTACTAACGGACTAATGTCACTGATTTGGTTTTCATCAAGCTTCAAAAAACTTAAATCTGTTAAGCCAGATAAAGCACTCAGGTCACTAATTTGGTTAAAGCGAAGATCCAAGTTGCTTAATCTTGTCATGCCAGATAATGAACTAATATCGCTAAGTTGGTTTCCTGCAAGATCTAAAGTGAATAACCCTGTTAAACCTAAAAGCGGGCTAGCATCACTAATTTGATTGTAACCAATTGACAAAATTTGTAGCCTTGTTAAACTTGACAATCTACTTATATCACTAACATTGGTGCCTACAAGATCAAGCCTAAACAGGTTGGTTAGACCTGTGAGCGGACTAATGTCGCTAAGTCTGTCACCGCCAATAGATAAGGATGTAAGGTTTACAAGGTTTGATACTGGGCTAATGTCAGTAATATCTTCATTACGAATACTCAAAGTTCTTAGATTTGTCAGGTTTGACACTACACTTATGTCACTAAGTAGATTACCAGCAAGATTTAACTCAGTTAGATTCGTCAAACCTGACAGCTGACTAATGTCACTAATAGCATTCACACCAAGAATCAATTTTGTCAGGCTCGTAGCAAATTGTAATCCTTCAAGATTAAATATACCCTTACCAAAAGCATTTAATTCGGTCAAGCTTTCTAAGTCGGCACAAGTAATCGCACCTGTAGGTTTAGCAAGTTCAACCCGAATCTGCTGCACCAGATTTGCATCAGGAATATTAACAGGATTAGTACAAGCACCTGTTACAGGCGTGTATTCATTTATAAAATTAAGGGCAGTCGCAGGCGCAGTAATAGTTTGAGACTTAGTAACATCTCCAACAACAGCCCAGCCACTCGGTAAACCACTAAGCACTTCCGTTGCTTCGCAAACCACACCAGCAGGTACAGCTCTTACTAACACAGTTTCAGAGCCATCACTTAGAGAGCTACCTGTAATAGTGGTATCACCTGTAGTCATGCCATCATTACAAGCCCAGCTAAAGCTAAAGTCAGGAATGGTGACGTTACTAGGTATCGCCCCACCCCCTGCAAAACGAACGGTTTTGCTTATGTTGAAGTTGGCTGTTTGAGGTGCAGTTTCACCTGTAACGGTTACAGAAGCAGATGCAACATTATTGGCTTCATTTGTTTCTGTACTATCAGTCGTAACTGAAGCTGTGTTAGTTAAGGTTGCTTGCGTACCGGTTTCCCCAGCTTTTGCACGAACTGTAACCTGATACTTTATTATTATAGTGGTATTCGTATCTAGGGTTCCAAAATTACAACTGATATTTCCTGTATAGGTACAGGGGGTAGTGTTGGAGCTGATATTACTATCTTGACCATTAATGCTAAAGGTTTCGCTTTCAAATTGATAGATATAGCCGTTATCTGGTTTGCTCAAGATGTCAGTTAGCACAACATTTTCAATACCCCCTAAGGTAGGTCGATTTGCGCTACTTTGAAGCGTTAAGGTGTAAGTGAGTTGTTCATTAACAGAGACGGTAGTTTTATCAACGGTTTTACTAAGATCTAAGTCAAGTCGAATTGCGTTGTCTATAACCGTAATGACTTCAGCTGTATTATCTGCCAGTCTCGCAGGAGTTTCACCTTCATTAGAACTAACGACGGCAGTATTTGTTGCTTGCTCTCCAGACAGTGTGGCATAAAACTCAAAGCTGTAGCTTTCACCTGGGTCTAGGTCTACAGGTAACGGGCAGTTGGATACGGTTGTGCCAGGGCTTCCATAACTATAGGTGCAAATGCCCTCATTGGTACCTGCACTTCCACCGTTATCCCCACCGCTCATGCTTAGGGTGTCTTCTACAATAATGCCCGTAGCCGTTTTTGTACCGTTATTGGTAACGCTAATGTTGTACGTAACGCGCTCACCTAAGGAAGCGTTGGCAGGTCCTTCCTTGGTAATTGCTAGGTCAACAAAGGTTTCACCTGTCTGCTCGCTAACAACCGTAGTCACTTCAGCCGTATTGTCAGCTAGTCTGGCAGGGGTTTCACCCTCGTTAGATGTGACTTTTACGGCGTTTATCACCTGACCTGGCTGGTTTAGATTAGCGTAGAACTCAAACCTATAGCTTTCACCTGGGTTTAAGGGTTCAGGAAGGGTACACTCTGCTTCGGTATAAGTACCTCTCTCATCTGAGCCTTCGTAGTCATAGGTACAAATGCCTACGGCATTTCCGGCACCACCAGCGCCACCACCATCAGTAATATAGAGGTAGTCTTCAACAACTACACCAGTAGCTGTTTTTGTACCGTTGTTTTTTACCGTGATGGTGTAGGTAACTCTTTGACCTATGGTTGCTGTGGCTGGTCCTGTTTTAGTTATAGCCAAGTCAACATAGGGAGTAGGCTCTACCGGGCCATCTAGCTTTTTAACTACTTTTAAGGTCGTAAGTATTTTATTATTATCGAGGTTGGGGTCATGGCTAACTGAGGCAGCTACAATTTTATTAACCACTGTACCAAGCAGATTGCTATTTACTTGGGTGTCTAAAGCTGCTGAAAAGCTGTAGTGCTTATCAAAGCTAAGGTCTATGCCGTTGGCATTTGGCTGAACTTGAAAAAGGTCTTTGGTACTCTCTTGGCTAATTGAAGGTAAGACTCGAGCTTTAACCACAATGCCAATCGTCTTACCTGCTGCCATCTCATCTAAACGACAAACAAGGTCATCTTGACTTGCTTTACAGCCTTGTATGAGCAAGCGGTCATTGTTATCAAAGGTAACCTCCTGACCATCAACTTTGGCGCTAAGCAATTCTAGAGAGAAGTTACCGTCTTTTTTAAAGGTATCTCTAAAGGTTAGGTTGTGCGCTGTATCTGGCCCCTTATTGCTTATGGTTACGGTATAGCTAAAACTCTCTCCGACGGCCACTGGGTTTTTACTAAGAGTGGCGGTTAGTTCAATATCCGCCTTTTGCGTTTGAATGTTAGTACATAGGTTTATGGCCTGAATGACAAGTTTAAGATCAGTGGTGTCGGCTGAAACAGGAAAACTCAGGCTCGAGCTGGTTTGACCTACTTCTAAACTGGTTATAGTCAAAACTTCAGACGGGCTAAAAATATGCAAGTTGCTAAAGTCAGCATTGCCAACATTTTTAAGTTTTACACTTAAGCTATAGTCAGTACTTCCCCCCTTAACAAGTTCGGCTTTTGTAATAATCAGGTCTCTACCAGGTACTAAGGTTTCTTCGGTTCCACATTGAGAGCTTGAGCTTAAACTCTCTAACCAGTCATAGCTCTGCGACAAACTGACTGTTTTTGACGCTTGATTTAGCGTAAATGAAAAACCTAGCTCATTGTCAATATCGGGTAGGGTAGGACTCTTTTGTTGGGTACAGGCTGCCAAAATGAAGCTAACAAGCACAAATGCAAGAAAATGTAAGGGATAACGTCGTAAATGTTGCAAGGTAGTTCCTCCTAATGTCTACTTGTGGTGGTTTATTTTGTGAGGGCCAAAGCGAATTTGGAGCTAAAGATGATCAAAGGTATCTTTTAGCTGCGTTTCAATGACTATCAGACCTTTCCTATACATGCCTCCTAGATGTATCAAACAAGCTAGCAGATGGAGGTTTAAAATTTTATTAAAATGCTGTCTGGGACGAATAAATTTGGCTTTCAGTACTGTCTTTTGAGTGATTGGTAAAGCGAAGTTTGATTTTCAAATAAAATTAGATTGTCCGGCTTCTGATCAGAAGCCGGACAATCTAATTGACTATCAAGAGAGGTCTTTGAATTTTGTAGGGCCTATGTTTTTAACACTAGGACCCTTTGTCTATGGAGGGTTTAGTTAGCTTTGGTCAACTAAGGCTTTTAAGAGGGCTTCTTTGTCTACTCGGTCACGTATCGCAATAGGGACGGCTAAGTAGCGCCTTAATTCCTGTTCAGATAACTGAGGTCGATAAAAATCACGAAACATCTGAATAACAGAAATGCGGTCGC
>JAHEBB010000446.1 GCA_024642575.1 Trueperaceae bacterium
CTGTCAAGTTTATCATAGCCTTTCATGAAGACTGCATTAAGGCTTGCCAAAAGGAACACAAGGCAACCAAAAAACCCCTTGAACGTCAGTTGCAAAGGCATTAGAGAGCAGCAAAACCTTTATAATTAAGGTAATGTCCCAGCGAAACTTAAGATTGCAATTGGAGGCTCTACATGAGTAATTATACGGCTGACAACATCCAGGTGTTAGAAGGGCTCGAGGCAGTCCGTAAGCGCCCTGCGATGTATGTTCAGGGCGGTACCGGGATTGATGGCTATCACCAATTATTAACGGAAATTATTGATAATGCTATTGACGAATGTCTGGCAGGCTTTGCCAACACGGTAGAAGTTATCTTAAACAAAGACGGCTCAGCTACGGTCACTGATAATGGTCGCGGTATTCCTGTTGACATGATGAAAAAAGAGGGTAAACCTGCCATTGAGATTATTTTTACCATCTTACATGCGGGTGGTAAGTTTGACTCAAATGCCTACAAGGTTTCAGGGGGCTTGCACGGTGTAGGCTCTTCGGTCGTTAACGCCTTATCAACCTGGCTTGATGTCGAAGTTAAACGAGATGGCATAATTTATCATATTCGTTTTGAACGCGGGGTTGTGGTTAGCCCTTTAAGTCAAATAGGCAGCTATGAAGGCAGCGAAAATGGCACCAAGGTTACCTTCATGCCAGATCAAACTATTTTTAAAGAAATTCGTGGCTTTGATACCAACCGCATGCGCCGCCGCCTAAAAGAATTGGCTTATCTTACAGGTGGCGTGAAAATTGTCTTTGAAGATAATCGTCACTCAGAACCTGTTAGAGAAGTCTTTCATGAAGAAGGTGGCGTTGCTGCCTTTGCTGCCAGTCTTGCAAGTGACGGCAAAAAACTTTATGAAGAGGCTTTGCGTGTTTATGGTACTTCCGATGAAATCGAAGTAGATATCGGCATGATTCACACCTCAGGTTATGGGCAGACTGTTTTAAATTACGCCAACATGATTACCAACCGCGATGGGGGAACACCCCTAACAGGCTTTAAAACCTCCTATACAAGGGTTTTAAATAACTATGCCAAGAAAAACAATGTTATTAAAAAAGGCGACCCTATACCTACAGGCGAAGATTTCCTTGAGGGCATTTTCTGCGTTATTTCTGTAAAATTAGGTGACCCACAGTTTGAATCACAAGCAAAGGTTAAGCTCTTAAACCCCGAAGCACAAAGCGCGACCCAATCTGTGGTTTATGAAAAGCTGACTGAAATTTTAGAAGAAAACCCTAAAATTGCCAAAACCATTATTGAAAAAGCTGCTAATGCCGCAAGAGCGCGCGAAGCTGCGCGTAAAGCCAGAGAACTGGTACGCCGCGCCAATCCCCTAGAAAATGATGAGCTGCCAGGTAAATTAGCTGACTGCCAAAGTGAAGACCCTTCTTTAAGTGAAATCTACATTGTAGAAGGTGACTCGGCAGGTGGTAGCGCCAAACAAGGTCGTGAGCGCCGTTTTCAAGCCATATTGCCTCTCAGAGGTAAAATCTTAAATGTTGAGAAAGCACAGCTTGGTAAGATTTTAAAAAATGCTGAAATTCGCGCGATGGTTGCAGCCATTGGTGCTGGCATTGAAGGTACCGGCGAAGAAAACTCTCACTTTAATATTGAAGATGTCAGGTATCACCGCATAATCATCATGACGGACGCCGATGTTGACGGTAGCCACATTCGTGCGCTTCTGCTCACTTTTTTCTACCGCTATATGCGCCCCTTAGTTGACGCTGGCTATCTCTATATTGCTCAGCCCCCTCTTTATGGTGTTCGCTTTGGTCGGGAAAAAACTCTGACTTATGTCTATAACGAGGAAAATCTAAAAGAGCTACTGCGTGATAATCGTGGACGCAAGTATGAAATTCAGCGCTTTAAAGGTCTTGGAGAAATGAATCCTGAGCAACTTTGGGAAACAACCATGAACCCCGAAACACGTGTACTTAAACGCGTGAACATCGCAGATGTGCTTGATACCAATGAAACCCTTGAAATGCTGATGGGTTCAGAAGTTCCACCTCGCCGTGAGTTTATTGAGGATAATGCTCACTTGGCGCAGCTTGATCTTTAACCGCCTTTAAACAAGTAGTCTCAAAAACAAAAACCTCCCAACAAATGGGAGGTTTTTGTTTAAGGCTCGAGCCAAACCTATAATATGTACTTACTCAAATCCTCATCCTCAACAATGGCCTCGAGCTTTCTTTCTACGTAATCTTTATCTATCTTGACCTTACCTAGCCCTGTACCAAAACTCACATCTTCCAAAACTGTCTCGAGCATCGTGTGAAGCCTGCGCGCACCTATATCTTCAATTTCACGGTTTACACGCTCGGCATATTCGGCAATAGCTACGATACCCGACTCAGTAAATTCAATATGGGTTCCATCAACTTTTAGAAGCTCAATATATTGCATGGTCAAAGAGTGCTGCGTTTGCGTCAAAATGCGCTGAAAATCACTGGCAGACAGCTCCTCAAGCTCTACGCGTATAGGAAAGCGGCCCTGCAACTCAGGAATTAAATCGCTAGGTTTAGCCACGCTAAATGCACCTGCCGCAATAAATAAAACATGATCGGTTTTCATCTGACCATAGCGGGTATTGACCTGTGTACCTTCCACAACAGGCAAAAGGTCACGCTGCACGCCTTCGCCACTAACATCTCCGCTACGTCCGCCTTCTTCACTGGCAATTTTGTCAATTTCATCAATAAAAACGATGCCCTGATTTTCAGCACGGTAAATCGCCTCGCGACCTACTTCGTCATAGTCAATGAGTTTTTCAGCCTCTTCAGACTCGAGCACTTTTCTAGCATCGCTCACCGTCGTTTTGCGCCGTACTTTTTTGCTGGGCATAACACCTTTAAGCATGTCTTGCAGGTTCATGCCCATTTCTTCCATGCCTGGCATCATCACGCCAATACTGGGCTTATCATCTTTGACTTCAATTTCAACCATGCGTTCTTCGAGTTTGCCTGCTTTTAAAAGCTCGCGCATTTTGTCGCGACCTTCCTGACTGCCCCCAGGCAAAAGTACATCTAAAAGCTTTTCTTCAGCAGAACCTTTAGCACGCTCAGCTACATCTTCTTTTTTCTCAGCCTCAACCATTGCGTAAGAGGCTTGCGCTAAGTCACGTACAATCGAGTCAACATCTCTACCTACATAACCCACTTCAGTAAATTTTGTGGCTTCAATTTTAATAAAAGGTGCCCTGGCAAGTTTGGCTAATCGGCGAGCAATTTCAGTTTTACCCACACCTGTAGGACCAATCATCATAATGTTTTTAGGGGTAACTTCAGCCTGTAATTCTGCTGGCAATTGGCGTCTACGGTAATGATTTCGCAGCGCCACCGCGACCGACCTTTTGGCCTTATTCTGACCAATAATATGCTGGTCAAGTTGCTCTACAATTTGTAAAGGCGTCAAACCGGCAGCAGCTTTTATAATCGCGTCAGCAGTACTCATGCTTTATCCTCAGTGTCATCTTCTTCCTCATCTTGGTCACTCACGGTAAGTACGGTTGCATTACCACTGGTGTAAATATCGATACTTGCGGCAATTTCAATCGATTTTCTAACAATTTCTTCAGCGCTTAAATCGGTATTTTTTAATAGTGCAAGGGCAGCAGCCTGAGCATAGGGCCCACCTGAGCCTGTGGCGGCAACCTGGTCATCAGGTGAAACGACATCACCGACACCAGAAATCATCAGAATGCGCTCAGCATCGGCAACAATCATCATGGCTTCGAGGTTACGAAGCACTCTATCGGTACGCCATTCTTTAACCATATCGACAGAGGCTTTTAAGAGATTGTTTTTAGAGCTAGACAAATAGCTTTCAAATTTCTCAAGCAGGGTAAAAGCGTCTGCGGTAGCGCCAGCAAAACCTGTTAAAACAGCACCATCGGCAAGCGCTCGAACTTTTATTGCGGAGGTTTTAACAATGGTATCTCCTAAGGTGACTTGTCCGTCACCTGCTAGGGCAGAAATACCATCTCTATGGACAGCAACAATCGTGGTTCCATGCATTCGGTTCATAATCTGAGCTATGGTAGCAGGTTTTAAACAAAAGGATGTAAGTCAAGAATCTTGACAATGGTAATATAAGATTTTTTAAACCAGAGAACAAAAAGAGAGTGTCCTCCTACCAAAATTAACCTTGGTAAGACTTGTTAGTTTTTAAACTCCTACTCTTGAGGATGTAATACCCTCATCGATTCAGTCTGGCATAGCAATCAAAAAAGGGATGCACTGGCTTTCCTCTTTTATCGATTTAGGTCTGAGTAGCTCGAGCGCAAATTGGGCATTCAAATGGCTTACAAAATTCCCACGCAACCAGCAAATCATCTATACAAAATCTAAACAATAAGCAGATAGAGTCTAAAACTGAGTCTGGCACACTAAGT
>JAHEBB010000447.1 GCA_024642575.1 Trueperaceae bacterium
TAATAAAATGAGTGCTAGAACTATCAAGCTCGAGCGCGCCGCCTAAATTTTGCCAAGTTTGACTTGACGGGTTCCAGCGTCTGACATAAACATGATGACCTTGTGTTGCATCAATCCACTCGTCCCAGGCAACCACGGGAATCTCTTGACCTATCAAGGTCATAGCAGGTTGAGACACCACGCTCACCCCAACTCTTTCAAGTCGTCCGCCCACAGCTTGCCAGCTACTGCCATTCCACTGTTTGACATAGAGATTGGTATTGCTGCTGTTTACACTTTGCACATAGGCAATCAGGGGCTGGTCAATGTTGTTGAGTTGTAAAGTAGGGGGCGTGCTTGTCGGAGAACTGCTTATGGTTCCACCTAATTGTTCCCAAACCGAAGCCCCTATTTGCCGCCTAACCCTTAGGCGTTGGCTACTGGGGTCGCCTTCAACAAAAGCAACATAGGGTTTAAGCGCTGAGTCAAAGGCAAGATCAAGGCTGAGGATGGTGCTGCTGCTCGAGCTAAACGCGCTTACGCCAACTGGTCGCCAGTTTTGACCATTCCAGCTTTGTACACTTAAATAATTTTGCACAGGCGAAGACAGCGTTCGTGAGCTAAAGGCAACATAAGGGGTGTTATTACGAATGTCTAAATCGGTAGCACTCGTAGTATTGATAGGAATAGTTTTGCCAAAAAGCTCCCAGTCATTAACTTTAAACTGATTGATAAAAACATCGCTAGAAGCACCTTTTTCATCCCAGAGAACAAGCGGTTGACCGTTTACAAAACTGATTGATCTGGAGTAAGCAGGGTTATTCAGGTTTCTATTTTGTGCACCACCTACAGAAGCCCAAGCATTGGTTGAAGGGTTCCAGCGTTTAACATAAAGCCTTAAACCACCATTTTGCCGAGCCGAAAAGCTAACTACCGCGCGTCCTGCAGGGTCAATACCAAGGGCGTAGGGAATACTTGTGTCTAAGCTTCCATCAACACTCGAGCCCACTTGGTTCCAGCTCGAGCCATTCCAGCTATTGACAAAAATATCGTTATTAATGACGTAACTGGTTAGAAGCTTTCCTGAATCATTCACTGCCAGTTGCGCCCCTCTTAAGTCACTGTTGCAAGGGCTCGAGCACTGCGCACCGCCCAGTAAACGCCAGCCATTATTCCAGGCTGCCACGTATACACTGCGTGTAGCAGGTGAACCGCTTAGTGCCTCAAACGAGACAAAAAATTGACCATTGTAGTATTTGATTTGCGGGTTGCTGTACTCAGTCGCTGGAACCAGATTCATAAGCCCATCTAAAGTTGACCAGATGTAGCGTCTATATCTATAGTTATACATTGCCCACCTGACCACAAGCTGAGCTTTACCATTGATAAATTCGCTAAAGGCGACGACGGGTTCGCCGCCGCCTGTTAGCGTGAGAGATGGGGCAAAAACAGTGTGAGCAGGGTCTAAGTCGGCTGCGCCAGCGACATTCTCCCAGCTCGAGCCGTTCCACTTTTTGACATATACATCATTGTTGGTGGTGTATTCATTAAAGGCTACAAAAACAGTATTGCCAAACGTTGCAACCGTAGGGTTACCTGCTGAACGAGCAGGGTTTACATCTATAGGTGTTGTGCCGTAGGTATACCACGTAGCATTGTATTGATTCCAGCCTCTAACATAAACATCGCTAAATCCGCCAAGATCTGTACTATTTTCGACAAGTGCAAGCACAAGTTCACCATTTGCTTTAGTGGCAATGCCCCCAGCATAGGCTTCATTGCTAGGTGTCACATCGGCTATCGGATACTGTGACCAGAAATTAGCTTGCGTGTCTAAGTCGGTAGTTTCTTGCCTTGGGCTCATAGGGCTAAGCTGACATGCGCTTAGAAAAAAGGGGATGATTAAAAGTAAAAAACGTTTCATTATTACCTCCTGAGAAAAGTATGTGATTAGAAGCATTCTGTTTTAAAGCGAATGGCATAGGCAGTTTGTAAGGGATTGCCCGAAAGATCTAAAGCGCCTTGACCAATACTCACATCCACAAAAGAGCAAACAGGGTAATTAGGGTCTGGGAAAAACACCATGCCCGAGCCAAACCAGCCAAAGCTGCCATTTATCCTGCTGCCATTGGAAATGACACTAAAGGCACTCTCTGCCGAAGGTTGGTTCATTTTTTCCGAAAAAGCAATGGTGATGGGCGCAGTTAAGGAAACACCTGTTGCATTATTTTTGGGCTCACTGGTGGCAGTGTCGATGGTGGGGTCTGTAGCGTCGATGATAGGACCGGTAGAAAATTTCAATTTGTAAGTGTAATTACATGGAGGCGTGACAGGACAAACAATCACCCCACTTAGCTGTTTCCCTGAAGTATCTTTTGCGGTATCCGTTACGGAAATGGTGTAGGTGGTAGCCGCCTGAAGATTTGTCGGTACACAGCTTAAGCTTGTTTTAGAAGCACTAAGTTTCCAGGTACAGCCAAGGTCTAAACTACTCGAGACCGCGGCCAGTGTGCTTGCCTCGTCCATTTCGTCATTGAAGTTTATGTATATAGGGGCGTTGGTACTAACTAACGTTTGACCGTTTATGGGTGTACCACCTACTACTTCAGGAGAGCTGATATCAGGTTCAGTACTAAAGCTGATACTACCCTGAACGACTTGGCCTGATTCGTCTTCAACTTTATAACTAACTGTATAGATATTACCATCATAGAACTGACAACCATCCGAATGAATCTCTGAACCACTGACAAGATCATAGTCGCATTGAAAGGGGCGTACAACTTCTATATTTGATTGTAATGGTTCAGAAAACGTAAGAACCATGCCACCCAGATCTTTAGAAACATTCGTTTCACCATTGGCAGGTATGCTCGAGACTAAACGGGGCGGTAAATTCCCACTTTTGAAGCTAAAGCTATAAGGATTAGCTAAGAAGGCTCCATCTTGTGCTTTGGCAGTTTTGGCAATGGTAACTGTATAGTTGGTAAATTGTTCCAGAGCTACGGCGTACTCGAGCGTCTTACCATCAGCCGACCAAAAGCTACCAACAAATCCTCGGTAATTAGGTGAAAATGAAATCGCATTTTCAACACTGGTTTTATCCATGGCTTTTGAAAATTTAAGAACAATAGCAAATTGCCCGATAGCTACATCTACAGCACCATTAACAGGATTGGTTTCAGTAATCACAGGCGCAGCAGGTGGCGGAGGTGGCGGCGCAACAGGCGTAGTATTGATAGTTGAGGTTTTAGCCGAATGATTCCCCGAAGCGTCAACTGCATCTAAAGCAAAGTAATATTTGGTGCCATTGCTTAAACCTGTAAGTGCTTTAGAAGTTTGTGTTTTTGCAAGGGTTTGCTGATTATCTAGGGAGGTACTTGTACCCCAGTAAAGCGTATAACTTGCTAAATCCGCTTCACTATTGGCTTGCCAGGTCAAGCTAATTTGCGCGTTTCCTGCTGTAGCTGAAAGGTTAGAGGGTTTTGCAGGGGGCGTGGTATCGGCCGCAGAAGCGGTTGTGAAACTTAGCGTGGAAGCTGCCAAAGCATTACCTGCACTGTCGTTGGCATTTAGCGTAAAGCTATACCTTTGCCCTGCTTCTAAAGAAGCTGTGGGGCTAAGGCTGACTTTGGTATTACCTAATGTCCAGTTAGGATTGGCAAAACTTACCGCAGGCTGGCTCGAGCTAAAGGCATTTAAACTAAAACTACTCGTATCCATTGCTTCGCTAAAAGTAAAACTTAAAGCTGTATTGACTGGGGTATCGGTTGCATTATTAGTAGGGCTTGATTCAAGCAAAGTGGGGGCTGTCGTATCAGGTATTGCTAGAGCTTTAGGCATAGCGGACATAACAGTACTTTGCAAGGAGCTATTGCCTGAAACATCAGTAGCTTTTAAAGCCAAGAAATAAGCGGTGTCATTGCTTAAACCCGTAAGGGTATAACTATTTGCTTCTTTAGTAACAGTTTGCGTATTGCTTAAAGCATCTTCTGCTAAACCCCAGAGCAAAAGGTAGTCTTTTAAATCAGTTTCAGTATTGGCCTGCCAATCAATAATGATTTGGCTATCCCCTGCTGTAATTTGACCAATCACAGGTACTGCGGGTGGGGTCGTATCACTAGCGGCACTCTCGGTACTAAAGCTAAGACTTATGGCTTCTGAAGCATTGCCTGCTTTATCTTTAACGTTAATGCTAAGGGTATAGAGACTTCCTGCAACTAAGTTGGTTGGGCTATAGCTAGCGGTTTTATCTTCACTCGTCAAAATTGCAGTTCCTAGGTTTAGTTCTGGGCTCGAGCTTATACTCAAACTATCAGCGTCAATAGACTCTGAAAAATTCAGTAATATCTGCGAGTCTAAGGTGATACCCGTCGCCCCGTTGCTGGGAGTGCTCGAGCTTAAAGTCGGTGCGGTAGTATCTGGTTTAGTGCTACTTGGGCTTTGACAAGA
>JAHEBB010000448.1 GCA_024642575.1 Trueperaceae bacterium
TCTGACGAACGCTGGGATAACGATATCTTGGGCGAACTCAAGCAACTCACGGGTAATGATTTTGAAGCCGTCGATGTTTCTTCGCTGATGCTAGACGAAAATTCAGGGCAAGTTAAGTAAAAGATTAAAGCGCATTCTGGAAATAGGAAAGGAAGAAAAAATGAGATATTCAAAGGTAACAATATTAGGATTATTGTTAATAACATGGCTACTTCTTTCAGGTTGCACTACCAACAACAGCAATCTCAACGAATTTTTTACACCCGATAAAGAGTGGACTGAAGACATACCTATCGATGCTGATGTCATTAGCCCAGAAGAATTCAAGAGGCAGGTTGAAGCAGGTGAGTTGGTCATTATCACCCCAGCTATCCTAAAAGCGCAAGAACAAGCGACGCAAAAAGCGTATGAGGAGAACATTGCATTTTTGCAAGGCATTCCTGAAAAAGACCCTTATATAACGGAGTTGCTCGAGGAAGCTTCCTTAAAGCCAGTTTACGAGGCTGACAGTTCTATGGTTACTTCTGATGGTCAAAAGGTGACGTTACTCGGTTTAGGTGTTGAGATAAATAGTGAGGTCGAAAGTTATAAAGCCTTGCATAGTGAAGAGAACACACTTGATGATTACAGCCTTACCTACAGCTTACTCCCCACCAACCTCAAAACCCAAGGAGCTACCCCAGAAAGTCTAAAAGGTAAACCCCTGACTGAAGTCCAGGCAGCACTGGCTAAGCTGGATACGCTATTAGGAGGTCTTAGCAGTGCCGCTCTTGATGGCGTAAGGCTCGAGACAAAGGCAGCTATCCTGCAAGACCAAGCGTTGACCATAAATCCGGGTGGTGGCACGGATATTGCTGGAACCTGCACGCCAACTGGCTTAGCAGGACAACTCTGGTTCCCGCTCAAAAATTTTGTTAGCCCTGTCAAATGGCAAGGTGGGCGTGGCACTTGCTGGGCCTTTGCTGCCATTGGTGCCATCGAGAGCCGCGAGCGTGTTCAAAATGACAATCCTGTGAACCTCTCCGAGCAATTTTTTGTCAACAAGGTCAAGGGTGACTGGGATCACGAAGACAAAAAAGACGGTTATCAGTCGGAAAAAGCTCTCAAAGAAGCTGCTGACCACAATCAAGCCCTGCTTGAGGAAACGGGTTGGACCTATAATCAATCGCCTAATCGTTCAAGTACTACAAATTATGCCAATTCTTGTGACGGTTACTCTGGTGACTGTTCGCTTAGCTCTCACCAAAGTCGCCGCGTTTGTGCTAAACGCACTTTTGGTAATAATTGTGGCTATGTTACCTATTCTTTTGCAGGGCCTGGGGTGGGCGCAAGTCGGGTCACCTATTTGTGGCGAAGTGGAGAAGATAGGTTTGACCTCAACCGCTACCGCTTGCTGCTCTCACAAGGACATGTCCTTCTGGCTTCTTTTCCTGTTTATAGAGGGTTTGAACGCCCTACCAATGGCTTTGTTACACCCTACGACAAAACCCACTTCACTTATGATGATAAAGGCAATATAACTGGAGACTCACCTGGTGCAAACGGCAGCCACGCTGTGCAAATTGTAGGCTTTATCAGCAACGACCAACTTGCTTCAACAACGGTAGCACCTGGTGATGGAGGCGGTTACTTCATTATCAAGAATTCCTGGGGCTGCGGCTTTGGTGATGCAGGTTACGCCTATGCATCTGCTCAATATGTAGATACTCGTTTCACACGACTGAGTGTGCTTAATTTTGATGACAAGCGAAGTGACGCCTGGAATTATGATCAAGCTGGAGGCTCGCTTGCACCTGCGATCGAAATAAAAGCGAACCCAGCCAGGCTAGATTTGCGTGTATCTACCAATCTGGCAGACTACTTTAAAGTGACGCACCCAGTTGCAACAGGTGTAACCCTTAGCCTCACGGACACTAGTGATGCTAATAAGTCAATTTATCAGGGCGGTTGGACAGTTCGTGGAGGGTTTCCGCCAACTTTACCCTACACCTTTGTGAACCCAGGCAGACACGTTTTGACAATAAGCGCCACAAATAAAACAAATTCAGTAACAGCCACGCTGAATGTGGATGTAGTGAATAGCCCTCCAAAAATTGAGTTTAAGACGGGTGCTAGTCCTAGTCAGGGTGAAGCGTACCCACTATCCGTGATTATTAGTGACCCTAACGAAACCGATGCCAATAACTTGTGCACAAAAACCGCGTGGTCTGTTGATGCCCCTGACACGCTTGCGAGTGCGACAGGTTGCCAGCAATCTATTAAGTTTGGAACTACAGGTAATCGTAATGTTCGTATAAGTGTTACTGACAGCGATGGTTTAACAAGCACCCAGACACTTTCGCTTAATGTATTACCACCACCCGAAAACCCCTATCCACGCATTCTTAGTTCTGGTGTTTATTCGCTAGAGGTTTTTGGCAAAGATTGCGCCAATTTACCCGTTGCGAGTAATAGCACCATAGACTTAAGGGATAAGGGCTGTATTGGTTTTACTATCGACCCAAACCCGCTTCGCTATTCGGCTCAGGTAGAGGTGGAGAATCCCTCGAGTGAAACCTTAAGCTACGATTGGCAAATTAGAGTTATTGAATCTAATCTGGGGGATATTCCTCTGAGAACTGCAACTGGCTCGACTTCTCCTGAATTTATTTTACTCACCAGAGGCAATATTGCAGAAGTAACTCTGAATTGTTATGTAACCCTAAAGGTTAACGCCCCTGAAACAAGTCGTAGCAAAGGCCCCATTGAAGTTTGGCGAGGTAAGTGCACTTATTACAGTGGCACTGTCAATTAGAGTATTTGAGAGGTTCGAGCCTTTTCGAACCTCATCTTTCCCTGCATTTAGAACCCCTATACTTATTAGCAAATACAAGGAGAAATACCGTGAGCATCCGTTTTGGCACCCTAGCCTTGCTTCTTCTTATCCTTACTTTTTCAGGCTGTAATGGCGCAACGACAACACCCTCTACCAAACCCACCATCACAAGCTTTACCGCTAGCCCTTCAAACTTACCCGCAGGTGGTGGCAGCGTAACATTAAGCTGGAACGTCAAAGCTGCGACAAGCCTTTCCATAAATAATAGCATTGGAGATGTTACAGGAACTTCTAAAACAGTGAACATAGCGAGTTCTACGACTTTTACGCTTACTGCAACAAATACCAGCGGTACGTCCCAGCAAAGCACAACTGTCACAGTAGCGCTAGGTACAGATATGAGACCCCCCACCGTCATTTCGATAGACCCCCCACCTGGTGCAAAGGGTGTTAAAGACGATGTCAGCATTGTGATTACTTTTAGCGAAGCAATGAATCAAGATGCAACAAGCGCGGCTTATTCCTCGGCAGATTTACCTGCTTCTGAGGTAACGTTTGGCTGGAATACTGATAGTACCGTTTTAAGCATTAAACCCAAGGATTACTTAGAATATGCGGCTGGTGATAAACCTAGTATTGATCCTAAATTCTACAACTTTAGCTTTACTGATGGTGGTAAAGACCTGGCCGGCAATGCCTTAGACCCATTTAACTCGTTTTTTACAACTTTGAAAGTTATCGTTATTAGTATCTATGCTACGCCAGAACTAGACGGAGACTGTTACGGAACCACAGGCTGTGATACCACTCGAGCTTCTTTAGACGTAGGCGATCTCGCTACCGCTCCTATAGATAGTGGTTACCGCAGCTTTTTGAGTTTTGACCTGACGAGTATTCCCACAGGTGTTATTGCTGATGAAGCAAAATTGATTATCAATAAAGAAGGAACTAACTTTAACCCTGACCCTTACGCCCTCGGTGATATGTTGCTCGAGCATGTGGACTTTGGTGACAGTCTTAAAGGTGACGACTATGACACCCCTATTCTTGCCGATTTAGGCATTTTCGACTCGGCTTCTGAGCCTGAAACGGGCTACCTGGGTAAAGACGTAACTCCCGCACTCAACGATGACCTTGCTAACGCCCCAGCGCGTGCCCACCGCTCACAGTACCGTCTGAGATTCCCCATTGAAAATAACGACAACAATGCTTCTGACCTTGTCACGTTTACCTCGAGTGACGGTCCTGAGGGGCAGCGTCCTTTTATTAATATTGTTTATTATCTTCCTTAACTTGGCACTTGCCCTTTTTAAATTTGTTAAGTGAGCCCCATTAAGGAGAGCTAAACCAACACTGTGAAGGTGAGGTGCTTATCAAAACCTTGATAAATGACAAGGGCCTTTCTAAAGCTAGTGTTTATCGGTGTCTGGCTTAACTTTGTTCCATTGCCAAATCCTGAAATGTACCTTTTCGCGGGATTGGGCGAAAAACCCCTTTACCCATCCTCAGTTTTTAAGCACAAATATCAAATGACCCAGTATTTTTGTACTGAGTCATTTGATATAGGTTTGTTTTATTCTAAGTTTGCTTACCTTGCTTTAAATTTTGTCTATCC
>JAHEBB010000449.1 GCA_024642575.1 Trueperaceae bacterium
TTAGTGAAAAAGAAGGAAGAAATCTCTTTGGTCTCAATGTTGCTGGCTATAACGATGTTAGACCCCCCTATCCAGCTTGGATGTTTGATGCACTTATCAATCAAAAGGCTTTGTTTTCGGGAGCTGCTACCCTAGAGATTGGCGCTGGCAACGGTCTCGCTACTGGGCAACTGGTTAAATTTGGTCTATCACCCCTAACAGTGCTCGAGCCAGACTCAAGGTTTTCTCCTCTCCTTCATTCGGTGCTAAAAGCATCTGGCTGTGATTATCAGATTCGTCATGAAACGTTTGAAGAAGCCGATTTAACCCCAGCATCATTCGATTTGGTCGTTATTGCTACAGCGTTTCACTGGTTAGATTCAGACACTCGAGTCAAGAAGATTTCAGACATTGTTAAACCCAAAGGGCATGTTGCTTTACTTTGGAATACCTTTGGAGACCTGAATCTTGCTGACCCTTTTCATGAAGCAAGCAAGTATTTATTGCAAGACTTAGAGCCTAGTCCCTCAGATAAGCCCAAACAACTGCCTTTTGCACTGGATAGGGCAGCGAGAGAACAAGAGTTTTTGCAGAGTGGCAACTTTAAGCTGGTGATGTACGCTGAAAGTCACTGGTCGCTCGAGTTAAATCCTGAGCAACTTAGAAAATTATATGAAGGGTTTTCCAACATTGCTCGACTTAAAGAAGAAAAAAGAAATCAGCTACTTGACAAGCTGGCTCAGCTGGCTGAAAGACAATTTTCTGGACTCGTGATACGCAATATGACTTCACCGTTATACTTGTTTAGGCGAACATGAATAGTCACTCAATTGTATCTGATAGAAGTCAACCCTTAAAACTTTTAGCTATCTCTGGCAGTTTGCGTCAGACATCCTCAAATACTGCTTTATTAAAGGCTGCTCAGCAACTGGTACCCGAGCACATTACTTTAAAACTTTACGATGGTCTAGGCGATTTACCCCACTTCAACCCTGATATTGAGTTTGATAGCCTAAGAGCCGTAGCTCAATTAAAAGCTAATGTTGAGTGGGCAGATGGGCTTATTGTGTCAACGCCTGAGTATGCACACGGGCTACCAGGATCTTTAAAGAATGTCCTGGACTGGTTGGTAGGTGGGCATGAGTTTTACCAGAAACCTGTGGCTTTTTTTCACCTGAATGCCCAAAGAGGTCAGTATGCCAGAGCGCAACTGCGTGAAGTCGTCAAAACTATGTCAGGCGAGATTATTGAAGAAGCTTGTTTGATTTTGCCTGTAAGTAAGGCATTAAGTATAGAAGAGATTACAAATAACAAGGAGTATTGCGGCCTTATCCAAAATGCGATCAAAACATTTGAGCTAGCGATTAAAAAAGAAAAAACCTCCCTAGCTTAGGGAGGTTAAAGCATTTGGCTTTAAAGAATCAGCTACTTGTCAAAGTCAACGCTCGAGCTTAAATTTTCTACCGAATCAAATTTTTCTGAGGCCGTACCCGTCATACCAATGGTCACCGATTCACCAGGTTTTAATTCTCGGTTCCAGCCTAGCGCACGCAGTCTTAAATGACCGTCCTTTTTCTGCGCTGAGGCGTTCCAGATATTACTAAATTTTGCATCAACATCAAAATTGATTTCCCAGTCAGTTATGGTTTTATTTGAGGTATTAGTTAACCTAACTTCTGCCTGAAAACCGTACTCTTTGCCATTATTATTAAACCAGTCAGACACCATTTTAAAACTTAACTCGGTGTCAGTATTGACAGCACATTTTTCTTCGGCTTTGGCAGAGTCAACGACTTCGCCATTAACCACAATTTGCAGGTCTTCTTGAGCTTCTGGTGCGCGGAAGCTGGTTGTGGTATCAGGTTCAGCAACAACATAACCAACGGTCTCGCTACTTGAGGTCTGCCAACTAAAAGCTACCGGGAAGTTGTTGGGGTTTTTGACCTGCCATTCGCAGGCACTCAAGGGTTCTAGCTCGAGCTTCTGGTATTCCAGATTAATGATTTTAACGCCACCTAAGCCCGAAGCCACAACCAGCGTGCTGCCTGATAAAACGACATGATTAGCAGAGTCGAAATCTTTCAGCGCCAATTTACCCAAGGTATCAAGCGTAAGGCTCTCAGTAATAGGTTGCATAAAATTATGGTCAGCATAAGCTGCATATATGCCCTCAGCGCCCCCCGCAATAAAGACAAAGTTACTGTCTACTGCTAGCGCGTTGCTGTTAAAACCCGTGTCTAGACTCATTTCATTTAAGACCGTGCCTGTTTCCAAATCAACCAGCGCAGCCCCTTTATTGCCTGTGCTAACAAAGGCGGTCGTGCCTAAAACTTTAAGCATCGATTTGGCTTCTTTGGTGTCTAAGCCCTCGAGCGCGACTTCATGTTGCAAGGTTAAGGTTTCATCAAAAATGCTTAAGCGACCCGGATTACCTTGTAAAACTGCAATATAGCGACCCACTTGATCAACCCAGCGAGCATCATCCAGTTCAATAAAGTTGGTTAAGGCTAGACTATCAGCATCCAAAATGCTGAGGCCAGCATTATCCCCTGAGGTCACCAAAATCTTATCTGAAGCAAGCACGCTGGTACCGACATAACCACTTAGACCCACAACTTGCATGCCTTGACTGGTTTCAACTGCCAGTTTACCCGCTGTATCAAGAGGTAAAACTTGTAAAAGGCTAGTATAGCTGCTGCCTACATTTTCGGTTGCTAAGACCGCATAGACTTTGCCTTCTTTGACACTAACAGCATTTACATCGGCATTGTTATAAATCAATCGGGTTGTCAGGCTGGGTTTATTTTTATTGCTCAGGTCAATAACATCCAGCGCACCCAGATAGGTTTGCCCTTGCATGTTGTAGCTGACAACGGCATACTTACCGCTCAGAGCCACGGACGTTGCTTGCAGGGTTTGACCTTCCCAGACAGGTGAACTAATTTCGGCGTCCAGCTTGAGTTTAAGATCGGTCTTGAGTTGACTTGCCAGCGAATCGGCTTCAAAACCCAGCTCCTGAGCTGGATAAGAAACGTAGCCGTCTAACTCAGACTGATTAAGCGTTAGGCTGGTTCCAAGAGGATTGCTTGTGCCAGATAAACCCGAAGGTGTACAGGAGACAAGCAGGCTTATGAAAGAGAAAAAGATAAAAAAATGCTTCATAGCTCTTTTAGCTTAGGTAAAAGGTATTACGCTAGCGTTACGGTTTTATTTTTTGCAGCTTGTCTTTGCTATTCAAGAGTTTCGAGAAAATGGCATTCCGTAAAATGATTTTAGAGAAATCTTTTGGGTTTTATATATTGGGCTACCCTAACGAAGACAATTTGCTAAATAGGCCCTTTAGACTTTTATAAGCCTCGAGAAACAATTCGTATTTTTCTGAATAGTCAGACTGACGTTTAGGCTCGAGCGTTTGTGCAAGCTTTAGACCCATCTCATATCCAGATTTATGTTTTAGCGCCTCAACAGCAAGTACCGCGCCTCTTAAGCCAGTAAATTCTGTTTCTGCTGAGATACTTACGGTCAAACCTGTAACATCAGCCAGAACTTGGGCAAAGTGAACTGAGCGACTGCCACCTCCAGTAAAGAGCAAATCTGTTATGGGTTCTTGGATAAGTGCAGAAAGTGCGTGCTGATAAGCAAAAACAACCCCTTCTAAAACCGCTCTCGCCATATCTGCTTTGCTATGGGCACTGCTCAAACCAATAAACGCGCCCCGCGCATGGGGGTCACTAAAAGGGGAACGCTCGCCCTTAAGATAGGGCAAATAAAGCAAAGAGCTTTGCGGTTTTGCTAAGGCTTCAGCTATCATCTCCTGGTAGCTAACAAAGCCCAACTGTTCTTTGGCCCAGTCCAGATTTCCTCCTGCGGTGAGCAAAGGCGCAACACAAATAAAAAGTTCGGGGTCAGGATGGGCCAGGGTAAAAACCCCCTGAGACGCTTCACCTCTAAATTCAGAACTATAAGCTACCCAGCCACTGGTTCCCATGTAGGCATAGGGTCGCCCAGGAATACCGCTACCCATGCCTAGTGTCGCTGTGCCCGCATCACCGGGGGCAAGGTAAACAGGAATGCCCTCACGCACTCCCAGCTTTTGCGCAACTTCAGTTTGCACCCTGCCGATTTCTGCGCCACCCGTTACCAGCTCTGGTAATAGCTTAGTGATTTCATTTAGGGATAATTCTGCAAGTAAATCCTTCGCCCAGACCCTTGCTGCCAAATCCATAAGCCCTGTAGTAGATGCTGTCGTCGTATCATTTACGACCTTCCCTGTTAGCCTAAACGCCAGATAATCCGCTGCACCCAAAAGCAAATGCTTTGCATTTTTTAAAGCTTCAGGTTCATGAATTTGCAACCAACGCAGTTTTGCCAGCAAACTGCCAGCTTCTTGATCGTTGCCTGTAAGCTCCCTAAGATGTGAAACCCCCATTTCTACCTTAAT
>JAHEBB010000077.1 GCA_024642575.1 Trueperaceae bacterium
TGCTGTTTTTAGGGCTTAGGTTCTATTTTTGGTTTTTCAGCCAAACTTGCATGCGACTTGGTTCCCTATTCGCCCAGACATAATAAGGAATAGCCGTCACGCTAGCTTTAGAAACCTTATATTTGGCCTGTTCAATAGAGCGGTAGAGACCTTCAAAGGCTTTCTCATGCACTTCTCCTTCGAACTTAAGCTTGGTCACGCCACCTAGGTCTTTGCTAGGCTCGAGCTTCACATCTTTAGCTGTCCCTGAGACCACAAAGTCGCGCAAATCAAAACCCTTATTGTCAACCGCTTCAAGGCAGTACACCAAAGGGCCACGGGTAACTGCAATGTGATTGTTTAGCTCGAGCACATAAGGATGTGCTTCTAAAAACTTGACTTCAAGTGGAATGTCTAACTCAATAGTGTCTCCAGCTTGCCAGGTACGCTTTAGCTCGAGGTATTTCCCTGTTTCAATTTTCTCTGAAATAACCTGCCCATTAATTGTCACGGTTGGAGTGGTTTCGCACCAACCAGGTATACGAATTTTCAGACCAAACTCGCCTGCACTTTCAACAGTAATGCTGATTTTGCTATCCCAGGGGTAGTTGCTTTGCTGACTAAGTTTTATCTTTTTACCATTAGGCAAAGCAGTATCAAGGTGACTATCGGCAAAGAGGTGCAGCCAGACGATATCGTTACTTACGCTATAGATGTAGCTAGCAAAGGATGCCACCAATCTTGAAACGTTTGGTGGACAGCAAGCGCAGTAAAACCAGGTTTGTCTGCGGTGGCTACCGTCATCAGATAGCGGGTTTTGGTAAAAATAGCCACGTCCATCGAGTGACCAGCCAGAAAGCACAGCGTTGTAGATGGTCCACTCGAGCAAGTCGGTGTATTTGGCATCACCCTCTAAAGCCAGCATGCGCCAGTTCCACATGACACTACCGATAGCTGCGCAGGTTTCGGTATAAGCACGTTCGCTGGTAAGCTCATAGTCTTTACCAAAGGACTCAAAGTCATAGCGTGCGCCAATGCCGCCTGTTACATACATGCGCTTTTCGGTCATGTTTTTCCACAGCGCTTCAAGGGCTTTTTTATAATCTTCATCACCGATTTCAGCGTACAGATCAGCGACTGCAGAGGTGTAATAAACCGCCCTGACGGCGTGCCCAACCATCGCGTCCATTTCTTTAAAAGGCTTATGATCTTGAGCGTACTCGGGGTCTTTGCGTCTGGCTAAACCGTAGCCCCTTGCCTCGACAAAGTACTGTGCTTGGTCAAGATAGCGTTTTTCGCCTGTGGCTCTGTAAAGTTCTATAAGACCGAGTTTGACCTCTTCGTGCCCGTCAACCCAAGGGCGTTTACCGCTTTCAGGAGTACCAAAGGTGTCACAAATAAAGTCGGCAAAACGCTTGGCAACATTGATCAAGCGGTCTTCGCCTGTAGCGCGGTAGTGAGCTACTGCTGCTTGAAACAAATGCCCTGCGCAGTAAAGTTCGTGCATGTCAGGGTTGGTAAACCGCTGGTCATGGCGCTCAACTTCGTAAAAGGTATCCAAATAACCGTCGGCACGTTGAGCCGCAGCCAACTCGGTTATGCAGATGTCCATCATGCGCTCTAACTCAGCATCACGCTCAGTTGCCAAGATGTAAGAGGCAGCCTCGAGCCATTTATAAATGTCGGTATCGTTAAAGTAAAAGCCATAAAAGCTTGATTCGCCTTCCTTACGACCAGACACACGTCGGAAATTGTCGAGTCCACCTGTAGCTTCGATTGAGTCAAACTGAGAAGGTAAGGTCACCTCACGATTAAATTTTTGCCTTGCCAGCCAAAAGGCATCTTTAAGCGTGACATCATTGAGGGCTACAGGGTGTAAAAGTGCATTTGGGCTTTTTGAAGTATCAACAACAACCACATGTTTGGGTTTGACGGCGGTACTTTCTTGAGACATAACAGTCCTTTCTTATCTGCAATGAGAGCAGATAACCTGAAAATGAATGCTAACAAACGAAAAGTGTGTAAACGAATTAAATCCTAGCTTTAACCTTTAAGTCCTGTCATGACAATGCCTTTAATAAAATACCGCTGAGTAAAGAAAAACAGCAAAATGACGGGTACAGTCATAGCCGTTGCGGCGGCAAGTTGCAAATCCCAACTGATGTCTGTTTGACTGCGGAAGGAAGCGAGACCTGCTGCGACGGTAAATTTATCTGGTGAACGCAGATAAATGATAGGACCTAAAAGGTCGTTCCAGGCAGCCAAAAAGGTAAAGATACCTACCGTTATAAGAGCAGGTTTGGCGAGCGGTAAGAAAATGCGCCAGTAAATGCCAAATTCGGTACAACCATCAATTCGGGCAGCGTCAGCTAGCTCTTCTGGAATGGTTCTAAAAAATTGGCGTAAGAGGAAGATGTTAAAAGCGCCGCCACCAAAAAAGAGGGGAACGGTTAGCGGTAAAAAGGTATTGACCCAACCGAGTTTGGTAAAGATTAAAAAGTTTGGCACAATCAAGATGGTATAGGGTAAGAATAAGGTAGCCATAACTACGCCAAACCAGAACTCTCGACCTTTAAAACGGATTCGAGCGAAACCATAAGCACAAAATGAGGCGGTAAAAACCACCGCAATGACATTAAGGGTCGCTATGATCATAGAGTTGCGAAAGTAAAGCGCAAAAGGTTTATAGGTTAGCGCCCTAACATAATTTCCAGGTCTAAACGGATTGGGAATCCAAGAAGGAGGGTACTGGAAAATTTGATTTTGTGTTTTAAATGAACTGGTTAGTAGCCAAAGGAAAGGGATAAACATAAGCACAGCAAAGAAAAAGAGTAAGAAAATCGTAAACCAATGCCAAGCCTTTTCGCTACCCGGTTTGTTTGATACTTTTCTAAGTGCCATCCCGACTCCTTAATTGCCTGGGGCTTCGTAGTAAACCCGATTGCCAAGAACTTTAAAAACAATAAAAGAAAAAATCATCAAGAAGAAAAAGAGAAGCCAGGAAAGGGCGGCAGCATAGCCCATATTGGTACTTTGAAACGCTGTTCGGTAGATATAAAGCACCAAAAATAAAGTGGAGTTTTGCGGGCCACCATTAGTCATCAGTAAGGCTTGCACAAAGACCTGAAAGGAGTTGATAAAGCCAATAATCAGGTTAAAGAAAATAACAGGTGACATGAGGGGAATGGTTACATTCACGAGTTTATTCCAGCGCCCAGCACCATCCAAATCAGCAGCCTCATAGTAAACATCTGGTATACCCTGAAGACCTGCCAAAAAAATGATCATGGCTCCGCCGACACCCCAGGTACTCATGATGATAAACGCAATCATAGCCCAACTCGGTTCTTGTAGCCAGGCAATTTTCGCGCCCCCTAGGGCTCTAATAGCGGCATTTAAAAGCCCGAACTCGGTATTGAAAATCCAGGCCCAAAGAAGCGCACCTGCTACTGCCGGAACGATGCTGGGTAAAAAATAAATGGTACGGAAAATGGCGATGCCAGGAATCTGGGTATTAATGAGTAAGGCTAGAAAAAAGGCGAAAATAAGCCCAACGGGGACGGAGGCAAAGGTATAAATCAAGGTTGACTTTAAAGATTGTAATAAAATAGGGTCGTTAAATAGCCGTTCAATATTTTGAAAACCAATATAGCGAGGGGCGCTAATTAAATTCCACTTTTGGAAAGTGAGGTTAGCCGCGACCAAAGCAGGGGTAAGAAACCAGAAAATAAAGCCCAGAATAAACGGGGTAATAAAGATATAGCCAACAATCGTTCGGCGCTGGGCCAAACTAAAGCGAGAAGCTTTGGTTTTAGCTGGGGTGGTCGTTTTAGCATCTATCATAAGTACCTTGTTTCAAAGGTGGTGCGTTACAGTTAGTTAAAGATAGTCTGCCTGATTATGAAAAAGGGATAGCTTTTCAGGCTCGAGCGAAAAAGGGAGTCGGGTTTAGCCGACTCCCCATCTTTTTAGCGGTTAGCTTCAAGCACTTGATTGGCTTGTTTAACAGCTTTTGGAAAAACATCCTCGACAGCCTCACCATTAGCCAGAGCGTCAAACGCAGGTTGTAAGTAATCATTTTGCGCTTCAATATAGCCAGCAGGTAAGCGTGCTGCAACCCCATGCTTGGGTATATAGTCACTGACAAACTGGCGGTAGTTAGCAGGGTGAACGCCCTCGGTAATCCAGGTAGCCAGACCTTCTTCGGTAGCCAGAGCCGTTTGGCTAGGTAGCCAGAGACCAATTTTTAAGAACTGAGTTTGGTAGAAAGGGGTAGAAAGGAAACGTACCCATTCCCAAGCTTCTTGAGGGTGTTTGCTACCAGCTAAAACACAGTGAAAGTGAGCTTGCATAATAGTAGCAGGTTGCTTCATTTTAGGCAGAGCGCCGGTACCCATAGGAACTTGCATGAGTCCGGGGTTCATCCAGGAAAGTGCCCAGGAACCGTCAACACCCATGGCTAAGCGGTTGCTATCAATCATTTGGGTATTGTTCATACCAAGATTGGTTAGAGCAGCGCTGCGGGGGGCAACATTATGAACATAAATCAGGTCAGATAAACGCTGTAAGGCTTCCATAGCTTCTGGGCTGTCTAAACCACTTAGACCATCATCAGTAATAAACTGACCGCCATTTGAATGAACGGCTGCGGCTAAGGGCATCCACCACATTGGCCAGTCAACGGCCCATTGCTGAATATTCTCTGCATCAAAGCCAGCGTCGCCAGGGTGTCTGCCATTGGCATCTTTGGTTAGCTGTTTGCAGATTTCAACGAAATTATCCCATTCCCAAATTTCGTCATCAGCGAAGCCTGGAGGCGTGATTTTTGCTTCATCAAAGAGAGCCTGGTTGTAGTAAATATGATGGGCTACCCAAGTAGAACCAATGCCGTGCCAGCGACCATTGGCATCGGCGCTGCGGTTAGACTCTTGAGGTTGAATAAAGTAATCAGCCTGCCCTAAGAGTGGGTCAGCTTGAATATAGTCAGTAATGTCTAGGAGTGCGCCGTTTTGACGCAAGGTTTCATATTGGTCAGCAACAATAAACGAGGTGTCAGGGGCTGTACCTGCGGCAATATTGGTTAAAAGAACGGTGCCGTATTCTCCTGCATCGGGGGTATGTTGCCACTCAACTTTGATCTTGTCTTGCTCTGCTTCAAAATGGGCAATAGCAGCTTTTACGCCTTCGTCTTCGGCAACGCCACCCCAGCCACCAAAGCTAATATTGGTTGCAGCTTGCGCTTGAGCTAAAAACAGGGCTTCGCGGGGTGAAATAAAAGCGCCAGCCGCAGCTGATGCGCCCATGATTTTTAAGAAATTTCTTCTGGTAAGCTTATCAATTGGCATTTAGGATCTCCCTTGATGATTTGAGGAAAGGGTTGTTTCTCAGAATAATGCGTGAGTAAAGGCTCGAGCTTTGGGTCTTGTACTTTCACCATCCTTCCCGTCTAGCTAAAAAGAGCTAACAGAACGATTCCGCTCTAGTAAAACACCCTCTAGTAAAACACAAGGGTTTACCGAGCTATGGGCAATAACGTAAGCTTACCTAATATGTTTGCATATGTTAGACTAACTAACAAGATGCAAATTGCCTAAAAAATAGGGATAATTCCGACTAATTGATTTACATTTTATGAATGATCTTAATCTTTCTTGTGGCCTACCTTTAGAAGCTAAAAATGCGGGTCTGTTTGTCTCTCGGGGCAAAGGGGAGCACCCTGATCGGGTGATTAGCACCCATGAGCTTATTTTTGTCACCAAAGGCGTTTTAAGCATTAGTGAAGGCAACCGCGTTTTTCATGTTCATGAATCTGAGAGCCTGATTCTCTGGCCTCATCGGCGTCACAAAGCGGCAAGCCCCTTTGGACCAGACCTGCGTTTTTACTGGTTACACTTTGCACTGCTCGAGCGAGAAAGCAAAATCAGCCTCATGATTCCGCAGCACATCAAAATAAAAAGACCCGATCACTTAACCAGTTTGTTCAGGCGTTTTCTGGATGATCAAGAAGGGAATAATCTGACTCAGGTGGCAGCTAATTTGCTGGTCATGCTTATGCTCTCAGAAGTGGCAGACTCGAGCCACTTTGAAGCGCCCGCCGATGAAAGTGCTTCGGTGCTGGCAAGCCGAGTCAATGCGCTGATTCGTACCCATTTTCATGAAAAGCTAAATACCTCAATTATTGCTGAAACCCTTCACCGCAACCCCGATTATTTGGGGAGAGTTTTTAAGGATATTTACGGACACACTATTACCGATGCCATTAATCAATTTCGCTTAAAACAGGCGCGAAAGCTTTTACTTGAAAGCGAACAAAAAGTTGATGAGGTTGCGTTAAGCTGTGGTTACACAGATGCAGGCTATTTCAGACGTTTGTTTAAACGCTCAGAAGGTATTTCACCTAAGCGGTTTAAAAGTCTGCACGCAAAACTGCATGTTAATACGGAATAAGCGTCATAATATACGCGTTTAATAAAGCTCGCTCAGCTATTTTGGAGGCAGTACTATGCAAGGCAAAGATTACCCCATTCAACCCGTAGCCTTTACTCAGGTCAGTTTTAACGATGCCTTTTGGTTACCCAGACTAGAAACCAATCGCAAAGTCACCATCCCCTATGATTTTCAAAAATGTGAAGATACAGGGCGGGTTGATAATTTTTTAAAGGCTGCTAAGAAGATGGAAGGTGCTCACACTGGGCTAGTCTTTAATGACTCAGATGTTTTTAAAGTCATCGAAGGGGCTGCGTTTTCTTTAAGTTTGCACCCTGACCCTGACCTAGATATGTATCTGGATAAGCTCATTGGCCTTATTGGCGATGCGCAAGAAGAAGATGGTTATATTTATACTTCGCGCACCGTTGACCCCAACGCGGTAAGGGCTGAGCGGGAAGGGCTCGAGCGCTGGTCAAATTTAAAATTTAACCATGAGCTTTACAACCTTGGGCATATGTACGAAGCGGCAGTCGCGCATTATCAGGCGACAGGTAAACGTAGCTTTTTAGATATTGCTATAAAAAGTGCTGACCTTGTTGACCGTGTTTTTGGCCCTGATAAAAGGCGCGATGTGCCAGGGCATCAAGAAATTGAATTGGGTTTGGCTAAACTTTACCGAGCTACTGGAGATGAGCGTTACTTAAAACTCGCTAAGTTTTTCTTGGATGAACGTGGGCACTATAATGGTCGCGAAGAAAATAAGCTATTTGGCATCCCTGGTTACGCGCAAGACCATTTGCCTGTAACCGAGCAAAAAGAAGCGGTGGGTCACTCAGTAAGAGCTGCTTATATGTATGCAGGTATGGCAGATGTTGCCGCACTTACAGGAGATGAAGCCTACATAAAAGCGCTTGACGCCATATGGGAAAATGTGGTTTATAAAAAACTTTATTTGACTGGTGGTATTGGCGCAAGGCATCACGGTGAATCCTTTGGAGATAATTACGAATTGCCAAATGCTACGGCTTATACCGAAACCTGCGCTGCCATTGCCAACATTTACTGGAATCACCGCATGTTTTTACTTCATGGTGACAGCAAATACATCGATGTGCTCGAGCGTACGCTTTACAATGGGTTTCTTTCAGGCATTGCTCTTTCAGGCGATACCTTTTTTTACCCTAATCCGTTAGAAAGTGACGCCAAGTACGAATTTAATCGCGATGGGGGTTTCAGGCGTAATCCCTGGTTTGAGTGCTCTTGCTGCCCCACAAATATCGTGCGCTTATTACCTGCTTTATTAGGCTATGTTTTGGCACAAAAAGATGACCGTGTTTATGTCAATTTGTATGCCAGTGGAACAGCTAAGGTAAGTCTTAAAGGACAAACTATTGGTTTGGTTCAAGAAAGCAATTACCCTTGGGATGGCAAAATTAAACTCACTGTTAAAGCCGAACAGACCCAAGACTTTGAACTTGCTTTGCGCATTCCGAGTTGGGCGCAAGGTGAGCCTGTGCCTGGGGATCTTTATACCTATCTAGATTCGCCTGAGGGTAAGATTTCTCTTAAAGTAAACGGAGAAACGCAGTCTCTCACTATAGAGCAAGGCTTCGCTGTCATTAATCGGAAATGGCAAGCAGGAGACACCATTGAGCTGTCTCTACCTATGCCCATTCGGAGAGTTTTAAGTCATGAAAAGGTGGAAGAAAATAAGGGCAAAGTTGCCGTTGAACGCGGGCCCATTGTTTACTGTGCTGAAGCCATTGATAATGGCGGACACGCGCTAAATTTGGAACTTGCTGATAAAACACCTTTGGCTACTGAGCATCAAAAAGAGTTACTTGGAGGCGTTACCGTGATTAAAAGTGAGGGTTTGATGCTTATTCCTTACTACGCTTGGGCGCACCGTGAAGTGGGGGAGATGGAAGTTTGGCTAAAGCGCGGTTAAGTGTGAAAAGCGAAAGCTCGAGCCAATTGGCTCGAGCTTTCGCTTTTTAAATCTAAAATTAAGCTTTGTTCTTATTATAAACATCAAAGAAAACGGCCGCTAAAAGTACCAGCCCTTTAATTACTTGTTGAAAATCAATCCCAACGCCCATAATCGACATGCCGTTATTCATAACGCCCATGATAAAAGCGCCAATCACTGCGCCAATAATGGTTCCTACCCCACCCGTTGCTGACGCACCCCCAATAAAACAAGCGGCAATAACATCAAGCTCAAAGGCGTTACCTGCTTTAGGTGTTGCCGTATTTAAACGAGCAGCAAAGACAAGGCCAGCAAGGGCAGCGAGTAAGCCTAGATTCATAAAGGTATAAAAAGTCAAACGCTCGGTTTTTACCCCTGATAGTTTTGCTGCTTTTTCGTTTCCTCCAAGTGCATAGACACGTCTACCAATGGTCGTTTGCGTGGTGACAAAGGTATACAGCACAATCAGGGCAAACATAATGATAAGTACATTGGGCAGACCTTTGTAACTTGCCATAAGATAAGTAAGGTACATAATCGCACCAGTAACAGCAATATTTTTAAAGAGAAAAAACCAGAAGGGTTCCGTATCAAACTGATATTTTTGCTGATTTTGTCGGGTGCGTATATTCAGATAAATGAGAATGAGCGAGACAATTGCACCTAAAATAATAGAAGTAACGTGCAAGCCCTCAGCACCAAATATATCTGGAATAAATCCTGAACTAATGCGCTGAAATGCCTTAGGAAAGGGCCCAACTGATTGACCTTTTAAAATGCTCAGACTTAAACCTCTAAAGACAAGCATGCCGCCTAAAGTGACAATAAACGAGGGAATTTTAAAAAAGGCAATAAAGTAACCCTGAGCTGCGCCAATGGCAGCGCCGACAGCTAAACAAATGATAATAGCCAAAACAAAATTGACATGACCATTTACAATCATAACTGCAGCAAGCGCACCAATAAAGCCAGATACCGAGCCCACAGAAAGGTCAATATGCCCTGCTACGATCACTAGCAACATGCCGAGTGCCATGATGATGATGTAACTATTTTGCAAAACCAGATTTGTAATGTTCAGGGGTCTTAGCAAGGTGCCATCGGTGGAGAATTGGAAAAAGATCATAATGGCAATGAGGGCAATAAGCATGCCATATTGCCTAATATTTGACTTAAAAAGGTCGCCAAGACTTAAGGTATTTGATTGTTTGCTAGCGGAGCTGATACTACTCACGCTGCCACCTCCTCGAGCTTAATTATTTCGCGCATAATTTTTTCTTGTGACGCTTCATTTCCCAGCATTTCCCCAACCAGGCGACCCTCATTCATAACATAAATTCGGTCACACATACCCAAGATTTCAGGGAGTTCTGATGAAATGACAATGATGCTTTTTCCTTCACTGGCAAGCTGATTAATGATGGTATAAATCTCATACTTGGCACCCACATCAATACCGCGGGTTGGCTCATCTAAAATTAAAATGTCAGGGTTGGCAAAAAGCCACTTGCTCAAAACGACCTTTTGCTGATTTCCCCCCGAGAGATTGACGGTTTGCTGCAAGATGCTCGAGCACCTTATATTCAGTTTGTCACGGTAATCACCCGTAATCAGATACTCCTTGGGTTCGTTAATAACCATGCCATTGGTTACTGCGGGTAAATTCGCCAAGGTGACATTATTTTTGATGTCATTTCCTAAGATAAGCCCGAAATTTTTGCGGTCTTCGGTAACGTAGGCGATACCATTGTCAATGGCTTTCCCAATACTGCTAAGATCTATCTCTTTACCCTTTTTTAAGGTTTGACCTGAGATTTTTGCACCATAAGAATGACCAAAAATACTCATAGCCAGCTCGGTTCTGCCTGAACCCATGAGACCCGCAATGCCAAGAACCTCGCCTTGTTTAACATGCAAATTTATATTTTTTAGCACCTGACGGTCTGTATGAATCGGGTGATAAACATTCCAATTTTTTACTTCAAAGACGGTTTCGCCAATTTTACTGGTTCTGGTTGGGTAACGATTATTTATTTCCCGACCTACCATGCCCTTGATAATGCGTTCTTCTGATACTTTTTCCCTGCGACAATCAAGGGTTTCAACTGTGGTGCCATCACGTAAGATCGTAATAGAATCGGCAACTTTAGCTATCTCGTTGAGTTTATGTGAAATCAGAATGGAGGAAATACCTTGCGCTTTGAACTCGAGCAAAAGCTTAAGCAACGCTTCGCTATCGCTTTCGCTTAAACTTGCGGTTGGCTCATCCAAAATCAACAATTTGACATCTTTAGCAAGCGCTTTTGCAATTTCTACAAGTTGCTGCTTGCCTACCCCAAGATTGGTTATAAGGGTATTGGGAGACTCGTTAAGACGCACTTTTTTGAGCAAGGTTTGAGTCTGGGTAATGGCGTCTAACCAATTAATGACGCCGTTTTTTTGACGTTCATTACCTAAAAAAATATTTTCCGCAATCGATAATAAGGGGACTAAAGCAAGCTCCTGGTGAATAATAATGATGCCTCGAGCTTCGCTGTCACTAATGGTTTTAAAGCGGCATGTTTCGCCATGATAAATGATGTCACCACTATAGCTTCCATGGGGGTAAACGCCACTCAAAACTTTCATTAGAGTTGATTTGCCTGCGCCATTTTCACCTACAAGCGCATGAATCTCTCCGTCAAGCACTTTAAACGTGACATCATCTAAGGCTTTGACACCAGGAAAAGTCTTAGTAATCGCTTGCATTTCTAAAATAATCTTTGACATATACCTACACTATAAAAAAGAAAACGAGTGTGGGTGCAAAGGTTTTGCCATGCACCCACACTCTCATGTGTATAAAGCTTACTTAACTTGGTCTAAAGTATAGTAGCCGCTACCAACAAGCATTTCTTCCCAATTGCTGATATCAACACTATGGGGAACGAGCAAATAAGAAGGTACAACTTTTACACCGTTGTCATAGGTAGTGGTGTCATTAATTTCGGGTTCGTTGCCAGCCAAAATGTCGTTAACCATGTTGACAGTTACTTTGGCAAGCTCACGGGTGTCTTTGAAAACGGTTGAATACTGCTCACCGGCAAGGATTGACTTAACAGAAGGCACTTCAGCATCTTGACCCGTAACAATGGGCATAGGTTGATCGGCACTGCCGTAACCAACGCCTTTCAGCGAAGAAAGGATGCCAATGCTTAAACCGTCATAAGGAGAGAGTACGCCATCAATGCGCTTGTCAGTATAGAAGGCACTTAAGAGGTTATCCATACGTGCTTGAGCAACGGCGCCGTCCCAGCGAAGGGTACCGACTTTATCCATGCCCATTTGACCTGATTGCACAACCAGTTTGCCTTCGTCAATAAGGGGTTGCAAAACAGACATGGCCCCATCATAGAAAAAGAAAGCATTGTTATCATCAGGTGAACCACCAAAAAGTTCAATATTAAAGGGGCCAGCTGCGTCAGGTAAACCAAGACCTTGAATCAGCGAAGAAGCTTGCAGCACGCCTACTTGAAAGTTGTCAAAGGTGGTGTAGTAATCAACATTGGCAGAGTCACGAATCAAACGATCATAAGCAATGACTTTGATACCTTGATCGGCAGCTTGTTGCAAAGCGTCAGAAAGGGTAGTGCCGTCAATGGCGGCAATGATTAAAACATTGACACCTTTGGTAATCATGTTTTCAATTTGGGCTAATTGGTTAGGAATATCATCTTCGGCATATTGAAGATCGGTTTTGTAGCCTGCTTCTTCAAAAAATTTAACCATACTGTTGCCGTCTGAAATCCAGCGAGCAGATGACTTGGTAGGCATAGCAATACCGACATAGCCTTTATCTTGGGCGCTAACCAGACCAGCAAACACAAAAAGGCTCAGGACAAAGGTCAGCAGTGCCAATTTTATTGACTTCATTTTTTCCTCCATAGGTTTTCTTGAGTTAATAACTCGGTGTGAACGCTAACATTTTCTTATTTTTTGGTCAAGCCCTTTTCTAGACCAGTTTAAAAGAATGAAGAACAAGCGTACGCCTTTACGCATATTGGTTCATAAGTGGTATAGTTTGAGTTTAAGATGAAGCCTGCTCCTTTTCAACTTATACTTGTCTTTTTAAAGCCTCAATTTAGTGTCTTGGTTTTGCCTTAGTATGGTTACTATTCGCCCCATGCAAGCCTTTGACATAGCTGACTTGCTGACTTGGATGCCAGCTGTGCCGCTTTGGCAGAGGTACCAGATAAGTGCGGAAAGTCTAAAAACACAGCTCGAGTCTGCCTTGAGTCTAAATGACCTGCTATTTGTAGCTCAAGAAGCCGAGGAGCTACAAGGCTTTCTCTGGTGTCAGCCTAAGGCTGTTTTTGGTCGTAGCGCTTATATTAAGCTGCTTGGGGTCAAAGAAGGGCATCAAGGTAAGGGTATTGGTAAGTTACTGCTTGAGGCGCTCGAGCCACAGGTACAAGCCTTGAGTAAAGACCTCTTTTTGCTGGTTTCAGATTTTAATGAAGCGGCGCAGCGCTTTTATCTTCGTCACGGCTTTAGAAAGATTGGTAGTATTTCCTCATACGTATTGGCGGATGTGGATGAGTTTATTTTTCGTAAGACCTTTAACTGAAAAGGAGGTTTTTAATCGCGTTTAGTTTGGCTTTAAGTTCTTTCAGGAGGTTGTATGAAACGTTTGATTTCTCTCGCATTTATAAGCTTGTTTTTTAGTCTTTCCTTTGCTCAAGGTACGCTGGTAGTTGCCAGGGCCGCTGACACAACGGGTCTTGACCCTCATACCCAAACAGCCTTTGCATCCTTTAGGTTGCTCGAGCTTATTTATGAACCGCTAGTTACCTTGGACGGTGATTTAAACATTGTTCCTGCTTTAGCTGAAAGCTGGAGCTTTAATGATGACTCAACGGTTCTGACCATGAATTTGCGTCATGGCGTATCGTTTCATGATGGTAGTGCTTTTACCAGCAGTGATGTCAAAGCCAGCTTTGAACGCATTCTCAAGGAAGAAACAGGTGCTGCGTCCAGGGCTAACTTCACCAGTATTGAAAGTATGGATACGCCTGATGATTATACGGTGGTCTTTAACTTAAATACTGCTGATGTACCTCTCCTTGCGGCTATGGCTAGTGTTGGGGCAGCTATGGTTAGCGATGAATTTATAGCCAGTGGTGGTGATTTTGCTGCCAAAGCGATTGGCACAGGGCCTTTCATTCTTGACCAGTGGACCCCAGAAGAACAAACTACTTTAAAAGCAAACACAGCTTGGTGGGGTGAAGGCCCTTATATCGACGGTATTGAAATGCGCGTCATTCCAGATGAAACCTCAATTGTTGCTGCCTTACGCGCAGGACAAATTGACTTTGCCCTCTTAAATGACCCGATTGCTGCCACTTTGTTAATTGGTGAAGCCAGTGTCCAACTCAATCAAGTGCCAGCGCTTGCCTATCATGTCTTACAACTGAATGCCAGTCGTGAACCGATGGATAAGCTCGAGGTGCGTCAGGCGATTTCTTGCGCCATTGACCGTCAAGAAGTTTTAGATACGGCTTCTTTGGGTTACGGTGAAGTCACGGGTCCCTTAACGATTCCTGCTTTTAAAGTACCCACGAGTGAACTGTTTTGTTACAGCAAAGATGTCGCCAAGGCTAAAGAATTGCTGGCTCAAGCAGGTTACCCAGATGGCTTTACGCTTAAAGTCATTGCTGCGAGCGCTGAACCACCAACGGCTTTGAGTGAAGCACAGAACATTCAGGCACAACTTGCAGAAATTGGCATTAAGTTAGAGATTGAGTCTTTAGAGCTGAGTGTCTATATTGACCGCTGGTTAGCTGCTGATTTTGATACGGCTGTGGCCTTAAACGGTGGTCGCCCTGATCCTTACACTATGTATACGCGCTATTTCACCAAAGACGGCAATTTGCTCAAAGTATCAAAATATGTCGATGACACCCTTGATAGCCTTATGGCACAGGGACGCGCCGAAAGTGACCCTGCCAAGCGCCTTGAAATCTTTACCGAGTTTCAAAAGCACTTAACCGAAATGTCACCCTGGGTTTGGCTCTACCATGATTTTGAGTACACTGCCCAACAACCTTATGTAACAGGCTTTGTGCCTAACCCAACCGATTCGCTCTACTCCTTCTCACAAGTTAAGCTCGAGGGCAAGCAGTAAGTTTTTAAGCTTGCATATTCGAAGTTTTTAACCCCGTCTAGCCCCCCTTTTTTAAGGGGGGAATCTATTTTTTGAGACGTGTGCCAAGCTGAATTGGGGATGTAATAATCATCAATTCCGATCTTTAATCGTAGGCTCAAATAAGCTAAGTATGATTACACGGACATTTCAGGCTGGAATTATTTATTGTGTTTAGTTATTTGGTAAAACGCATCTTGTCTTTTTTACCTACCCTTTTAGGGGTGTCTTTACTGGTTTTCCTTGCTATTCGGCTGGTTCCAGGGGATGCCATTACAGCGACTCTGGGCACAGAAGCTGGCATGCTTACCGACGTGCAGCGGCAAGCCTTAGAGCGCTACTATGGTCTTGATAAACCGGCCTGGCAGCAATACTTTATCTGGCTAGGCGAAGCGATAAAGGGTAATCTTGGCTTTTCTATAAGACATGGTAAAGCGGTTAGTAGCCTAATACTCGAGCGTTTTCCTCTAACTTTAGAGCTAGCCTTATTTGCCATTATCATTGCTTTAATTATCGGTATTCCAATTGGGCTTTTGTCAGCCATTAAACAAAACAGCATCTTTGATATAGCAGGTCGCTTTCTTGCTCTTATCGGCTTAGCAATGCCAAACTTTCTGGTTGGTACCCTCATTATTTTTGTTTTAAGTGTTTATTTTAGAATTTTACCCAACGCTGGTGATTATGCTGATTTTGCTACTAATCCCCTTAAAAATGTGCAACAACTCTTTTTTCCAGCATTCACCCTTGGCTTTGCTTTTTCGGCTTCGGTTATGCGGATGACGCGCAGCTCCATGCTCGAGGTTTTAAACGAAGATTTTGTACGTACTGCGCGTAGTAAAGGTTTGGCTAATCGCCGTGTCATTAACAGGCATGCCCTGCGCAACGCCCTGATTCCTGTGGTTACCCTTATTGGTGTGGAGATGGGGTATTTACTTGGGGGCGCGTTTATTGTTGAGCAAATTTTTGCCCTTCCTGGACTTGGGCGTCTTACCATTAATGCCGTGAGCCAGCGTGAGTATGCGCTGGTGCAGGGCGCATCTTTATTTATTGCCCTAAACATTTTGGTGATAAACCTGCTAGTAGATCTTCTCTATGCCAGTTTAGATCCACGGATAAGCTATGACGACAGTAACTAGAAGAGGTAAAAAACCTTCAGCCTGGGTTCGTTTGTTACGAAACCCGAGTGGGCTTATTGGGCTGTGTATCATTATCCTTTTTGTTGCAGTGGCCTTATTGGCAGCATTTACTATTAGCCCTTTTCCCCCTGCTGCGCAGCATGTAAAAGACCGCTTGACGGGGCCTAGCCAAACCTATCTACTAGGGACAGACCTCTTTGGACGTGATCTTGCAAGTCGCCTTATGGAAGGGGCAAAAAACTCACTTTATGTTGCAAGTTTAAGTGTCTTACTGGCGAGTTTTTTAGGGATTAGCTTAGGTCTTATGGCTGGCTATCTTGGGCACTGGCCAGATAATCTCATTATGCGTATCATGGATGTCTTTTTTGCTTTTCCAGCCCTTTTACTGGCGCTACTCGTTATTACGGTTTTAGGCTCTGGGCTTAACAATACGGTGCTGGCTATTGGCATTGTTTATACACCGATTTTCGCTCGAGTCGCGAGAGGCCCTGTTTTAGCCGTTAAAGAGATGGAATTTGTGCAGGCGGGCCGCAGTCTTGGGGCAAACCCGCTAAGACTTATTCTTAAACACATTTTGCCCAATATCCTGGCACCGCTTTTGGTCCAAATAAGTCTAGCCCTGTCCTGGAGTTTACTTACCGAAGCTGGGCTTAGCTTTTTAGGCTTGGGCGTTCAGCCTCCTGCTGCAAGCTGGGGCGTTATGCTGAGTGAAAGCCGTGGGATAGCTGAGCGAGCGCCCTGGCTTATGTTTTTCCCTGGAGCAGCCATTGCTTTGGGAGTACTAGGCTTTAACATGTTAGGGGACGGTTTAAGAGATGTGCTTGACCCTAAAACCAGAAGTAAACGCTAGGCTTTTGCTTATACTAGAATTCACTTATGATCGATGAATTGTTAGCGGAAATCTATAGTGCAGGTTTGGAACACGATGCCAAAAGTATGCGCCGTGAAGACAGAATGGTCAACATAACACCGAGTACAGGGCAATTTCTTGATGTCCTGATTAAAGATGCCAAACCCTCAAACATTCTTGAACTAGGTACATCCAATGGTTACTCGAGCATTTGGCTGGCTCGAGCGGCTAAGCAAGTAGGAGC
>JAHEBB010000450.1 GCA_024642575.1 Trueperaceae bacterium
AACCACCCCTGCTCACCCACATAAAAATTATCCAGGTTAGCAATGTCCAGGTTGTACATAGTGCGTTCTTGCTGGGTGGTCTTAACAATCCTGACCGTACCTGTTGTACCATCTGCCTGTCTTACTTTATCGCCAAGTTTTAAATCACCTGCACCAACCCAGGGTTCGCTTAGGTCTTCGTGGCCTTTGGGGGCGGGTCTATCAGAGTCATCTACATTTTTCTCCAGGTAGAAGGGGTGGCCTGGAGTAGTGACGATGAGTTCATGGCGTAAGGATTCGTCGTCTCAAAGGCTTAGGTAGGTGACTTTAGCCAAGCCAAGTAGGGTGCACTCCGCACACTAATCTAATGAACAAACTGAGACAGTAGCTTTGGGAGTAAGGAAGGTGATGGTGAAAGGGGTGGCGTCAGAAGTACTAAAACCAGATAACAGACCTACTAGAATTAAAAACCATCAGAGACTCCTTACATTAACAATTTGTTTCATTGGAATTGATTCCTTTATCGTGCAGATAGCTGGGAAGGTGCGCAAAGCGCACCCTACAAGGCTCGAGCTTTTCTAGGCTCTCGCTATTGATTCTTTTGCCATAATGCAAATTGTGCAGACCCTAATTGACGCTTAAAGACAGGCATCTCCGAATACAAAATAGGCGCACGGTTCAAGCCCTCAGGGTCAGTTAAAAAAGCGCGCATTTCCTCACGTTCGGGCCAGGCCCACCAAAGCGAAAGGCGGCTAAACCCTTTCCAGGCCATTTGCTTGGCACAGGCGGTTGCATACGGAAAAGGTACGCCATTTTCCGAGTCACGCCTCGAGTCAACGGTGATTTGCAAGGCAAATTTATCTCTCTCTCGCCATTTATCGGCTCTGATTAGCTGTCTATAAAGCTCATCTCTTACACCGCGAAAATCAAAACTTGTCAGGTTTGGGTTTTCGTAGCTGTTGGGGCAAGTGCCATCAGCAGCGCACAAGCGGCGGCAGTAGCGCTGTGTTTGAATAATCATAAATTCATTGATTGCTTGTTCACTGGCTTGTTGCAAATCTGGGTAGAGCCAGCCAAATTCAAAGGCAGGGTCTGTTGGCAAATACTCTTGTAAAGGTTTACCTGTCGGCACGGAAACCAGTTTCCAGTTACTTATGCCCACTCTCTCATTAAAGGCTTTGACTCTTTTTGCAGCCAGGGCAATGTTTTCTAAAGAAAGCTGAAAGTCATCATCGCACTCAGGGCAGTTGGGCCAGTTAGGTTCATAATCATAGCCAATTGCTTCTACCGAGGCACTAATGCGTCTTAGCTCGGCTGGATGAGCCTCAAAATAATTTAAAAGTTTCTGAATGTTGCCCTTTTCACCGTTGCCTGTGGTGGTTATCCAGATGGCAATATCTTTATCAGCAAGGCGCTCCTGCAAAAGGCTAATTTGCTCATAAACCCACTGCGGGTCTACCTCACCCTTAGCATTTCCCGTGACGATGTTTATAATGTCGCCGTCTCTAAGGAGCTCAGCCACACCTTGAACCTCAGTTTTGCCAAAAGGGTCGGTAAAGCTTGGTAGGCTCAAAAAATCAATCATGGCCCGCTTTTGTTCGCTGGTCTTACCCCCATTTTTAAAAACATTAAAGACAATATGAAGCTCATCTGGCTCGAGGCTTTCCCCAAGCTTTAAGCTAGCACTTGATTTAAAGCCAGGTTGCATTAGAGGCTTGGCCAAAATCCAACCTGTGGCTAGACAAAGAAATAAAAATAAACCAACCTGAACCACTTTGCTAGAAAGGTTCAACGGCTGAAAGATAGATTTTAGCTTGATAAAGCGCATCCACCCTACCTGGTCTGCCCTCTGAACCTTCGACAAGAAAAGTTTAACATTTTGCTTAGAGTCTCTTTATATGCCATGATTCAAACCTATTGATTCTTAAATAGCATGTCCACGACAAAACTAAGAGCTTAGGTGTTGCCTTGGTTTTAATACCCTTTCCGTTTAATTCTTAAGGAATTAAACGCGATCTTTGATCGTTGAAACAAATACAACATGTTCAAGGGTCGCACGATTTACCTTCTCAGACAAATCATGGGAATGCCAAAAATTAAAACGTTTTACCTAAAGGTCACGTTATATCTTCAACTTTAGTTGGATGACATAGGGCTCAGGTGCGGTACACTAGACGCTGGAGGTTAGATATGGGATTGACCCTGATTATCTTAATCATCTTAATCGTAATAGCTTTATTCGCTGTGACAACCTTTAACCGCATTATTAGCCTCGAGAACCGCGTTGCTAATGCCTGGAGTCAGATTGATGTGCAGCTCAAAAAACGTAACGACCTGATTCCTAATCTGGTTGAAACCGTCAAGGGCTACGCAGCTCATGAAAAAGGCGTATTTGAGCAAGTAGCTCAGTCTAGGCAAGCCATGATGAATGCCAAGGGCATTGCCGAGTCAGCGCAAGCTGCTAATCAGATGGAAAGTGCTCTTGGTAGGCTTTTTGCCATTGCAGAAAATTACCCTCAACTTAGAGCCAGCGAAAACTTTCAGGTTTTGCAAGAAGAACTTTCAGGTGTTGAAAACAAGATTGCCTATGCCAGACAGTTTTATAATGATGCAGTCCTGCAATACAATAATGCCATCGAAACCATTCCTGGTGTGATTTTTGCTGGACCCATGAACAAAAAAGCTCAAGTTCACCTGGAAATCCCTGAAACCGAGCGCACTGCGCCTAAAGTTTCTTTTAGCTAAGCCAGCCTGCTAATACGGATTTACACCTTCTCCCGAAGGTTTTCGTTGCCCTAAAATCCGTATTAGCATCCTTTTTAAACTAGTTCCTAGCATCGACTTCTCACGTTTTAAGTAAGTCCTATTAATGATTTTCATAGCTACAAGACTTGCCCTATTTTATGAGTTCAGCTTCTAACAAATTACCCGATACTATTTCCCTTTCAGGTCAGCGCATTAATTTGCTGGCCTGGCAGTCACGTAACCGTCGTAATTCTGTTTTGCTCGGCCTGAGTGTTTTTGCCCTTTTGGCTCTGATTGCCTATCTGGCAGCGATTGCCTTAAGCCCTGGAAATGCCATTTTTTTTGTTGCTATGGCTCTTGTGGTAGGCGGTGTACAAAATAGTGTGGCTTACTGGTTTGGTGACCAGATTGCGCTTAATGTGTCGGGCGCTAGACCTGCTACCCTAGAAGAAAATCGCTATTTGGTCAATATTACAGAGGCAGTGGCGATAGGGGCAGGTGTGCCGATGCCTAAACTCTATGTTATTGACTCGCCAGCACCTAACGCTTTTGCAACAGGCAGAAACCCCGAACACAGCAGCATTGCAGTTACTTCAGGTTTACTCAATTTGCTTGACAGACAAGAGCTCGAGGGCGTGATTGCTCACGAGATGTCTCATATCAAAAATTACGACATGCTGATGATGAGCATGATTGCCGCTACTATTGGGGCACTGGTCATTTTGCGAGATATTATTTGGCGCTCGAGACGCTATGGGAACCAAGGTTTTGGTGGCAGTAATCGCAGACGCAATGATAACGATCAAAATGGTAATGCCCAGATGATTGCTATGCTCGTTCTTTTTATCTTGCTGATTTTAGCTCCGATTTTTGCCACCTTGTTACGCTACGCTATTAGTCGAAAGCGTGAGTTTCTAGCTGATGCCACGGGGGTTTACATTACCCGAAACCCAGAAGGTCTAGCTTCAGCGCTCGAGCGTTTACAAAGCTACAAAGGTGAAGAGCTCAAAGTCTCTGAGGGCATTCAGCATCTCTTTTTTACGAACCCTGTTCAAAACCTTAATGCTGAAGGGCTTATGGCAACCCATCCGCCTTTAGAAGAGCGCATACGGCGCATACGGCAAATGTAACACTGGGCTAGTGATGGTTGTATAGTTCAGCAAAGCCTAGTTTAGCAATACCAAGCTTATATCTGCCCTTAGCTACAGAGGTAATTTAATTTAAAGGTAACTGCCTGCTATGGTGCCTAAGATGCCAGCATGATAGTTGCATTGCTTCAAAAATACTGACTTCACCCAAAAAGGCATGCGTCATACAAACCAGCTCAAGCTGACCCGCTTGAACCGCCTGATTAAAAGTGTCTCTTAAACCCTTATAGCTGGTTTGAAGGTCTTTTTTTAAGTCAGCTCGAGCGCGACGAGGTATCGGAATCTGATCTTCTGGTGATATAGGATTGCCTTCTGCCGAAAGGTAGCCTTTAGGCATAATAAGGGCTGGCTTTCCTTTTAGCACATCAGCTATAGCTGCCAAAAAAACCTCGTGTGAGCGAATAATATGATCGGCTATTTCTGCCGGTGTCCATTTGTCTAGGGTACTAGACTGATAAAAGGTCTTATCATCTAGCTTATCTAAACTTTTCATAAAGGCCAGCATTGAAGCTTCAAAACGAGACTCGAGCGCTTCAACATC
>JAHEBB010000451.1 GCA_024642575.1 Trueperaceae bacterium
GCGATCATAGGTTTACCTCGGCGAGGGTTAAGGGGGATGCACGATGAATTGACATTGTTAACTCCTTTTTCCGAGGATCCCTGACTTGTTGCCTTGGGGTTTTCCTCAGTCGGTTGCGCTACTTGCTCCATCTGTTCCAAGCGCCCAGTATTAAGAACAGACTTCTTTGCATCTGAAGCATTTACTCGCTACTTACTATACGTTTTGGGTACTCACAAGATTCTTACAGTTATCTCACAAAAAAAGCACTCCTTTAACAGGGTTTTAGGCATGCAAAAATAACTTCTAGAAAACCTAGAAGTTAGAAAATATCGTTAAAAAAAGGGTAACTATCCTAAGGGGCGCTGCTAATCCTATTTGGAAAGGCTTTAGCCTTAATCGTCATTCACGCCGTAGCTGCGCAAAATTTCGTCAAGCTCGAGCGTTTTGTTACCTTGCCCGGGGTCTACCACTTCAATCACAGCCCCAACAGGTAACATTTTGGTAATGGTTTCTATGTGAGATCTGCCAAGGCTGAGAGTAAAAACATAACCAAAGGTTTCCACTACGCTCTTTTCAAGCGCAAAGGGTTTTAAATAGTTATAGACTTGCGGCCAATAACAACGGTATAAGGTGATGATCATGACGTTTTCGTACCAAACCTGAGTGAGTTGAGAGTATTGGGATGGGGCATTGCATTAGCTCCTTATTAGCATTCAAAGCAGTAGCGCGTACCCTTCCAAATAGCCTTGCGGTCGGTTGCGCTACTGGCTCCCTCTATCCCTAGCGCCCATAAAGATACTGATCTTTTGAGAGATAGACTTCAATGCCTCCGCAGGCTTTATTCTGGGTATCATATGACTCTCGCCAAACGCACTGCGTATAATTTTCCACGCCACCTCTGGTACTTAAACAAATATGAAGTGTTTTACGCCAGAAACTAATGCAAATTGTTTTGCCCTAATGGGCTTTGTTGAGGATACACGTTGGCTGAACAGCATTATGCTTAACTAATACTAAGCGGAATTGATGATAAAACACCATCATCAATTCCGATCTTTGATCGTACGCTCGGACAAGCTAAGTATTGTTACACCCACTTTTCAGTTTAGTATAAGATCCTTAAATGCTCATAAACTTAAGCCTTAAGGATTTAAGGACTGGGCGTAAAAGCTAAAACTTTAAAACTTAACTCATCATCGGCAGCATTGGTCACAAAATCGACACTGATTGTTTGTGGAAAGTTGTAACTTTCGTTCCAGCTTACGTCAATTTTATCTGCATTATTGGCAATGGTTTTTTCGAGAAAAGCAAATAAGCCCTCAATGTCAGGAAAAAGTTGCTTATATTTATCTGCGACAAGCGCGCCTGAATCACGGTAAGTAACTGAGCTAATCGCATTATTTTTAACTATTAATCGTACTGGATTGGTAATTTCTTCGGGGCAAAAACAGAGGCGCTGAAGCTCGAGCGTATAGCTGCTAATAGCGGCATCTTGCCAAAGTTTTTTGTTTTTACTTAGATCCGTGTTTAAGCCTGAAAAACGGCTACATGAGCCTAGCATTATTAGGAGTAAAAGCATCATTGGCCCTGGTAAACCGTGTCTCATGGATAAACCTTTCAGATCATTTTTCTTTACATTTGTAGCAATGATTCAGCTTATGGCCAATTGCAAACCATAATGCAATTAGCACAGACTATAGCTCGAGCCTTCTCTTAGCCAAGATGACTAAAACCATTTTTGGCACCTTAGCTTTATTTTATCTTATGCCTTATTCTTTCTGGCTATCATCGGGTATTAAAGAATTCACATTATTTAAATAAGTATTCAATTTTTCCCTTCCCAGGTTTTTTATAGCGTCTAAAGTGAAGCAAAGACATAATCTTGCCCGAAAGGTGGCTATGAAATCTATAGAGCAAAAAAGCAATCCTGAGGAAATCTCAAAGCAACCCCTAGGCGGAACCTTCTCGGGTCTGGGCAACGCCTTTAAACTTGCTTTTGAACAAAGCGGGCAAGTTCAGTGTATTGTCAACCTGGAAGGACGCATTCTTGCTGCCAATAACAAAGCCCTCGCTCTTGTAGGCACCGAACATCATAAGCTCTTAGTAGGTAAACGCATCTGGAATGCCCCTTGGTGGCGCCCTGAGCAAGGTCCGCTTATTAAGGAACTTTACAAACATGCCTGCGAAGGTCGGCTAATGGAGCGTGACCTTGATCTTGGCATACAAGGAAGCTTACCCAAGCCCTATCACCTGAGCTTTACTCCCATTCTCAATGTCTTTCATGACCCGGCGGCTATTTTGCTCGAGGCTTACCCCGTTGATCTAAAGCGAGGTCAGGTTTCCAATAGTCAGTCGAGCGACCCTTTAACGGGTCTTGCTGACAAAAATTATTTAAGGACTTATCTCACCGATATCATTCACACCAGTAAGAATGACCCTGGGCACTCATTTGCCCTATTATCTATAAAAATCGATAGCTTAAAAAGCATCACCAACCTTTTTGGACAGGCCATTGGCGATAGTTTTATCATTAACCTTGCCAGAAAGTTTAGAGCCAATACCAGAGATGGTGATATTGTCGCAAGGGTCGAGGAAGACGCTTTTATAATTGTGCTTGATCATTTACAAGTCACGCAAAATGCCCATGATTTTGCCCAGCGTTGCCTCAAATTCCTGGAAGCTGAATGCCAGGTGGGCGAAACGCACTTAAATGTATCTGCGCATATTGGCATAGCCTTTGGTGATGGCGGAACCAATGCCGATAAACTTTTACAACAATCAGATGAAGCCTTAGAGCAAGCAAAAATTACCAGAAATCACATTGTTGTGTATGGTCTAGATCAGCTCGAGCCTAGTTAATACCAGATTGACGTAACTACATCGCTATCAATCCTTAAATCAGTTTATAAAAAACTTAGCCCCTGAATATAAGCATTCAGGGGCTTTCTTATGGCTGAAAGCGTAACCTAGCCAACCATTTTCTCAGGCACCACAATTTTGTCAAACTCTTCCGCTGTCAAATAGCCAAGCGCAACAGCAGTTTCTTTAAGCGTACTGTTATTGGCATGAGCCTTTTGCGCAATTTCAGCCGCTTTGTAGTAACCAATATGCGTATTCAGCGCAGTAACCAGCATAAGCGACTTATCAAGCTGTTCTTTAATACGTGGGTAGTTAGGTTCAATACCAACTGCTAAATTATCATTAAAGGATTCGCAGGCATCGCCTAAAAGGCGCGCTGACATCAGCAGGTTGTAAATCATCACAGGTTTAAAGACATTAAGCTGAAAATGCCCATGTGTGCCTGCCACACTAACAGCTACATCATTACCTAAAACTTGAGCGCAAACCATGGTCATGGCCTCAGCCTGTGTTGGATTGACTTTGCCCGGCATAATCGAAGACCCTGGCTCATTTTCAGGAATGATAATCTCACCAATCCCGCAACGTGGCCCCGATGCCAAAAGGCGCACATTGTTAGCAATATGCATAAGGCTTACCGCCAAGCGTTTTAGCGCACCATGCGACTCGACCATAGCATCGTGGGCACTTAAAGATTCAAATTTATTATCTGCGGTGACAAAAGGCAAACCTGTGAGTTCAGCAATTTTTGCCGCTACTTTTTCAGAGTAGCCCTTAGGCGTGTTTAAACCCGTACCTACTGCCGTACCCCCTAAGGCAAGCTCTGCTAAGTGAGGCAAGGTATGTTCAATTGCCTCCATACTTTTACGAAGCTGCGCAGCATAACCCGATAGTTCTTGCCCGAGGGTTAAAGGCGTTGCGTCCATAAGATGCGTACGACCAATTTTAACGACACTAGCAAAAACATCTGCTTTGGCTTGCAAGGTGTCATGGAGTTGCTTAACTTTGGGTAGCATCTCTTTTACGATGCTGGTATAGCCAGCAATGTGCATTGCGGTTGGAAAAGTATCATTGGATGATTGCGATTTGTTGACATCATCATTGGGATTCATAAAGTCTTTTGAACCCAACTTGCCGCCCATAAGTTCGGTGGCGCGGTTGCTTACAACCTCGTTGACATTCATATTCGACTGTGTACCTGAACCTGTTTGCCAGACTACCAGCGGAAACTGGTCATCTAGTTTGCCTTCTAAGATTTCATCACAAACTTTAGCAATCATCTCAGCTTTTTCTTTGGGAAAATTGGTTAGTTCAGTATTAACAAGAGCCGCCGCTTTTTTTAGGTAAGCAAATGCCCGAATAATTTCAATGGGCATACGCTGCCCGCCAATTTTAAAGTTTTCAATCGAGCGCTGGGTTTGCGCCCCCCAATACTTATCGCTAGGAACCTTAACTTCACCAAGCGTATCCTTTTCAATACGGTAATCCATCATGCCTCCAGTTTTCTCTTTATGCTAACGCAAAATGTTGGCTTAGAAGTAGTATGACTGTCCCAAG
>JAHEBB010000452.1 GCA_024642575.1 Trueperaceae bacterium
AAACAATACTGTAAAGGGCTTGAGACACCGAGTCATGCAGCTCTCTCGCAAGATGCTGGCGCTCATCAAAAGCTGCCTTCTCTTGTACATCGGTATAGAGTCGCATGTTTTCAATCGCTACGCCTGCTTGATTGGCAAAAACGCCAATCAGTCGCATTTTTTCTTCGCTGAGCGGCTTGCTCGCATCTAACTCGAGCGCCAGAACTCCCACCGTTTTATTATGAACAAAAATAGGTAGAACGATTTGCTGAATCCCTTCTTTTAAAGTACTGACAACCTTTTTCTGCTCTACAGACTCAAGTAATTTCCTATTATCAAGAAAACTCAGCTCATGGCGACTGACCACCGTTTGAAACTTCGTACCAATAAGCTCGAGCAGGACAATTGAATCACAACTCGTAATTTCTTCCAGTTCATCAAATATAGATTCAATTAGGGGAATGTCCTCGGTAGTAAGGGCAATATTATTTGATAGCTCCAGCAATGCCAAAAGTTCACGGGTTCGCTCTTCAACGCGTTGCTCGAGCTGCGCTTCACTCCGTTTCAAGGCTTCATTGGCAGTCAAGAGCTCACGCGTACGGGCATCTAAATGGGTCGACATTTGATTAAAGGCTGAAGCCAGCATGCCTAATTCATTATTCGAAGTAACTGGTAAGGTAACCCCAAGATTACCTTTGGCAATCTCTTGGGTAGCGTCCACAAGGGAAGTAATAGGTTCGGTAAGAAAACTACGACTAAATACGGTAGCACCGACCAAAGTCAGCAAAAATACCGCGAGCAAATTAACAACAGTTCGACTAACAATATCTGGTAAATTTGTCTTGGGTTCTATGCCTAATTGTTTTAATGCGTCAGCAGTATCTTGCCCTTGTTGAACCAGTCCTACAAAGCCCCTTGCCACCAAAATAGCGGTTGCCAGGGCCAAGACGATAACAATCAATAAAATAAGCAAACCCAGGCGAGTACTCAGACGATTCCAGAAGGGTATGCTGTTCATAAAACCATCCTATTGGGTTTAGTCGAGACCGACCAGACCTTCCTTTAACGCAAAAAGCGCCGCTTGGGTACGGCTTGAAAGATTGAGCTTGGATAAAATGCTTGAGACATGGGTCTTAACAGTCACTTCTGAAACTTCCAGGTCTTTAGCAATTTCCTTATTAGATAAACCTTTGGCAACCAGCCTTAAGGTATCAGTTTCTCTTTCGGTAAGGGATTCGCGCATTTCAGGCGTACGCACTTCACGAATCAAACGCTTTTGCGCCTTCGGGTGAAGTCTAACTTCACCTCTAGCTGCTGCAAAAATGGCTTCAATTAGTTCTTCAGGTCCAGTTTCTTTTAAGAGATAGCCTGCTGCCCCTGCCTCTACAGCATCTATGACAAGTCTATCTTCTAAAACACTGGTGAGCGCTACAACTTCAATATCTGGATAGGCTTGTTTTATCGTGCGAATGGCTGTTACCCCGTCCATAACAGGCATGAGTAAGTCCATCAAGATGACTTGAGGCTCGAGCTGAGGTATTGCTTGTAAGGCTTCTTGCCCATTGCCTGCTTCACCTACAATTTCCAGGCCAGATTCAAGAGACAGAACCATTTTCAGACCTTGCCTTACTACAGTGTGGTCATCGACAAGTAGCAAACGTATGGGCGTATCAGTCATGCTTAACTCCAGCTGGGCGCAGTCGCGCTCTAAAACTATGGCAAATCATAAGCTATCTTACCTCAGCCAAAAGGTGGAGGCGATAAGCACACTTTTTGCTGATGCCAAATGTTTATAAGACGCTTAAGCTGATTCAAACCCATACAGGAGGCTCGTCATGACTGACAAGCAAACATACAATATTGGTCTCGTTCTCATTGCCCTTGGAGCTTTAGTGTTCCTTGGCAACTTTGGTCTTTTTAACGGCATGCCTGGCATCATTGGTTCACTGGTTCTTGGCGCTATTGGCGTTTTATTTAGTCGCACCTATTTTACCAATACCAGGCACATTTGGGCCCTGCTGATTGGGTTTGGTTTTTTTGCAGCAGCAGCTGCTGCTATAACAGGTGAACTTGCAGGGGCTTACTTCTTAGCCATTTTGGGATCAGGTTTTGCGTTTACCTATTTTCAAAATAGACGGCACTGGTGGGCAATCATTCCAGCAGGTGTACTTGGAACCCTGGCCCTTATTGTTGGAATAGAAACCCGTCTTCCTATTTTTGAATGGGCTACAGGCACTGTTTTCTTTTTAGGCATTGCTGCTACCTTCGCAGTTCTTCACTTTTTACCAGAATTAAAGAAACGCTGGGCTATTTATCCGAGCTTAGGTGCGCTTATTCTCGCATTTTTAAGCTCGAGCTTTACGGGTAGTTGGATTATGCCTTTGGTGCTTATTGCTGCTGGCATCTATTTCCTCAAAAACAAAGCTGCTTTAAACCTTTCTTTTGGCAATAATGCAACGAACACTGAACCTGTTGCTCCAAAGACCGAATTCAAAGCTTCAGAAGAAAGGCTCGAGACAAACGAAGCCAGCCTTTAAAAATTAAAAATTCATTCTTGAAAAGAGGGATGTTGTCGAAACATCCCTCTTTTTTGTTAATTTAAGTTTAGGCTTGGCTTTGAATAGTACCTTTAACCTAAGCAAGAATCGATTAACCTACCTGACCATTTCGTGAACCAAAAATTCATTGACCTTAACCCGTCACAGGAGTAAAGTTAGCTACGTGAATCACTCCTCTCAAGCGTTTGCGTCAATAGCTGAAGAAGCCCTTCAGCTTACTCAAGAAGCCCTTAGTCACTATGTATTTGACCGCAATGAGGTTTATTACACCTTTGCCGATAAATCCATCGTCCCTACCTTTTTAACCTCGCCCATGTCTCGACGTGAAGTAAATACCCATCAGACCTTTAAAAATTTAAAGGCTGAAGATCTAGCCATCTTTCCAGCGTTTGGCGCTTCAATGTCCTTTATGCGTTCTAAATTTGCTCGAGATGTAAATGACAAAGATGGCGGTGTTCATATTCTTCCACGAGTAGGCTTGAGCGATGAAATTCGCTTAAGGGATGTTGATGACTGCCCCCATGCTCAGGTTGGAATCGCCCTTGGCATAAATGAAGACGAAAATTTTTTAGCTGGTTTACTTAGCAGAAAGAATTTACAGTTTGTAAGTATTGATATCGCTCATGGAGCTAATGCTGCTGCGCTCGAGATTCTAGGCAAACTTAGAGCGCTAGGGGTTGAAGAAGGTGTCATTCTTGGCAATGTAGGCTCGGTGGAAGGGTTTTTATATGCCTATTGGCTGATGAAACTTTCCGGCTTTAAATCAAGCATTATTAAAGTTGGCGTTGGGCCAGGTTCTGTTTGTACAACACGAATAAATACAGGCGTCGGCGTTGGTCAATTTACCTTACTTGAACAAATTTACCGCGTTCGTCAGGAACTTGGCTATGTAGATACGCAAATCATAAGTGATGGTGGCGTCAACACGGCTGGTGATTTTGTCAAAGCGCTTGCCTATAGTCACGGCGTTATGATGGGTAAATTTTTTGCCAGTGGCAGTTTTGAAGAAAATGTTCTGGTCAAAGATAATGGTCAGCTTATTGGCGTACATCTTTACGGTATGGCCTCAGCGATGGTCACGGAAAAACGCAACTATATTGAGGGTTCTCAGCAAACGCTCAAGAGTTTTCACCAAAATGCACAAGAGGCTACCCGCCGTTTACGAGAAGGCTTGCAAAGTGCTATGACTTATGTAAACTCAAAAGACTTAAGCCAATTTCGGTCAAGTGTTCGCTTTGCTACCAATTCTCATGCATCGATTATTGAAAGCGGCGTTCACTAAGGTTTTTTAGTATAGATGGGTCGCTCGAGCGTAAAGGCTTGCATAAGCGCCGCATAGTTATTCCCTGCCAATCGTCCAACGGGTTTGTATTTTTCTGTATCGATCTTGTAATCAGGTAAGTAAAACTCATCATCAACATGAATATGACTAATTTCACCAAAGACTACCGTATTTGAGCGAATGTGATACAGATCGGCCAGTTTGCATTCAAAATGTATTGGACTTTCAGCTACCCTTGGTACCTGAACTGTTTTTGAGGCTGTAGGGTTAAGCCCAGCTAGCCCAAACTCGCTTACTCCAAAAGGTGCATTTATAGCAGTTGCGTTCATGGCTTCAACATTATCCAAAGTAACAAAATTGACCACAAACTCTTTTGTTTCTTTAATGTTTTTTAACGTATCTTTGGTACTAGAAACATCCTTTTGACCCACAGAAAACATTATCATTGGCGGGTCAGCAGAAACGGCATTAAAGTAGGAAAAGGGCGCAAGATTTAGGTCGCCTTTGGCAGATTGGCTCGAGACCCAGGCGATAGGTCGAGGCACAATACTTCCTGTCATGAGCTTGTAAATGTCT
>JAHEBB010000453.1 GCA_024642575.1 Trueperaceae bacterium
TGCTGAGTCGTTGCGTCTCCCAAAATGATAATGGTTTCAGTAACGGTTTCTCCCGGCAGACCACTAATCTCGAGCCTGGGGGGTGAAAGACCAATATCGGCTGCCTGCGCCAGACTCAGTAGTAAGTAAAAAAGTAAAAGGTTAAAAAGAGAGATTGTTTTCAAAACTTTATACACAGTTTTATTGTGAAGCAAGTCTAGCTTTTTAGCGCTTAGACTTTTCACATTCCTTTTCATCTGTTAGAAAACTCTGTTTAACCTGAAATACCAATTCCGTTTATAACCCGAACAAAGTGAGAGTTAAAAATGCAATCTTGGATTGACTGAAAGCTTTTGTACACCTTTTTGTAGATGGTGCTACCCCAATGTAAACAGACGCTCAATGGAGATAAAAACAAAGGAAAAAAGGAAAGCCTGCTAGCTTTCCCTACTTAACGTTTGTTTTTTCCTCTTATTTGGTCAAACTAAAATTGGCTTAAAAGCTAATCAATTGATAATAAACCGTAACATTATGGAGACCTGTACTTTCATTACCTTGAACACTGATTTTATAATCTTGTCCATTAAACCCTAGACTGCTCCAGCCTCTTGTTGAACCAAAACCATTGGCAATGGTTCGCCAATTGGTTCTCAGTGTCCAGCCCGCACTCACACTTGTAAACCCTGTCCCCCGACTTAGACCTGAGACCGAACCGGGTGTAACAGAGATATCACCTATAACTATGCCGCCAGAGAACCCACTATTCACAACTGATAAGGTACGAATATACCAGGCCGTGTTTTTGGTTATAAATACCTGAATATCCTTGAAATTGGTAACCGAGGTAGGTGCTAGATTCGCCCCACCAGCAGCAACAGCGGTAGCGTAGGTAGTAAAATCGGCGTTAAAATCAAAATCAACACTAGGATTTACTGCTATATTCCCTGCATTGTCAATAATCTTCAAACCTATATAATTAGGAATACCAATGCTAAGCGAATGTCTATCGTTTGTTTGTGCTTGACCTATCATGCTTGTGAGCAAACACAGAACTGCAATAAGTTTATAGCGTAGTTTTCGTATCATTAGGAACCCGTTTTCAAAAACTTATGGCTGTTTGAGCTTGCAAAGCTCTAGTCACAAAGTCCAAAACTTAAGTACTGCAAACATCTAACAGGCATCTAATTTAATTTCAAGCACAAACTAAGCTTGATCAAAACACAGCCTGAGAGATGTTAACCATCAATCTATTTCTTAACCTGATTTGATTTTAGAAACGATAAGAGCACAATGTTCCCATTGTGCTCTTATCGTTCAGGCTAAACTTAAAGTCCAATAATGGTATAGGTTACGGTTGTGGTATAAGTACCGGGGTTTTCGTCACCGTTTACGGTAAGTTTGTAGTCATTACCGCTAAAGCCAAGGCTACTCCAACCTGTTGTTTTTGCACCGTTAGCGACTAAGTCACCATTGACATTACCGCTGGTATTAGCTAAATCCCAATTGGCAGCAACGGTTGTAACGCCTGTACCTTTAACGCCTGAAGGCTTAACAACAATATCGCTTAAAGCCACACCGCCAGCTGCAACACCTAAAGTAAAGGTATCAGCAAAACCAAGAGCAGAAGCATTAACACGAACTTCCCAGCTGGTGCGGTTTGAGAACACAATCACATTACCAAAGTCAGTTACAGTAGTAGGCGCAAGTCCACCTGAAGTTGTTCCATTGACTTCTGCAATATACTTATCTACATTGGCAGCAAGGGTATTGTAATCAAAAGCAACAGAGGGTGCTGCAGCTTCAGCTGTCGAACCGTTTACAATTCTGAGTCTGAGTAAGTTTGGAATTGTAACACTGACATCGTGACTGTCAGTTTGTGCCATTGCTGAACCCATAAGAACAGCTGCTGCTACCACTAAGAGACTTAAGACCTTTTTCATAACGTAATTCCTTTCGGTCGGTTGCGCTACTCGCTCCGCCCTCTTTAAGCGCCCATATATTTAAGAGGGTTTCTTTGCTTCCGAAGTCCATTTTCTTCGGTCTTCTTAACTTTATAACGAGCTATATAACAGAATTCTTACAGAAGTGTTACGTTTACGTTACGCTTTTATTACGGTTGTGACAGGAAATAATAAATGTCTAAGGGGTAGCTCTGCTCAGTACTTTGCGTCATTGGATTTGTCAGATCATAGCTTACAATTAGCTCTTGCCAGCCCCTCGTTAGTCCACCAGCCGCTAAAACTTGGTTTTTAAGGTTTAAGTCTAAGATCGTTTGATTTAAGCTTGCACTAATCTGAAAGGGGTGAGGCGTTTGCTCGAGCCTGACTTGAAGCTGCCAGCCTGTATTGGCCAAAAGCTCGAGCCTTGTCTCTTTGGTACTTAAGCTAAACCCTTCCGCAGTCTGCAAAATCTCTAAAGGGACACGCAAATCAGTAGCCAATTCATCATGAATTCGGAGTTGTAGTAAACTAGGTATACTTATATTCACTGAATGTTCAGCAGGCTGAGCAAAAACCCATCCAGCTAAAAGAAAGCTAAAAACCAAAAGAAAGCGCATCATCCATCCTTACGGGGGGTGCGCTACTCGCTCCACTTATTTCAAGCGCCCAGCTCAGTCAGACCGACTTTAAGAAATAAGCTTCTTAGCTTCCGATAAACCCAGTTTAGGGCATCGGCCTTGCCTTAACGCCTGAAGCGTCACAGCTTGTCTGCCATCTGTTACACAAAGTTCAAGTAAAAACCGAGTAGACTAAACTTGATGACTGATGACTATCTAACCCTTAACGACATGCTCAAACTCTCAGGCATTGCCCAAACTGGGGGGCAAGCCAAAATTCTTATACAATCAGGAGAAGTCAAAGTCAATGGCGAGGTTGAGACAAAACGCAAACGTAAACTCAGACAAGGTGATGTGGTCGAAGTTAACGGTGAAGAGTACTTGCTCGAGCTTGATGAGCTTATTGAAGATAATGATTATGACGATTCCCCTGTTGAAAATTAAAGGCTAATTTTTCTCTTTAGTCTGCCTACGTTAACTTATCCCTTGTATAACAGCTTTAAAACGCTGTATAATCACGTTTGGAATTTTGGAAGATTTTATACGAGTTTTTGTAAGCACATTAACTTGCATAATCAAAGCGCGTAGAGCTAGCCTCTACAAGCAAACCTTAAATGCCCTTTAGGTTGATCCTCAATTCCCCACTACCATTTTCGGTGGGTGCGTCGCACGCCACCTTTTTTTGATGCCAAGTCATACCTACTAACCACCTTAAGCGTCTTGACATCCGAAGGGAGTTTAGAAAGATGCCAACAGATTTATTAACTGCTGCTAAGGATATTCTTACTCCTTTAGGCTATGAAGTGCTCGAGCTAGAGATGACGGGGTCGGGCAACAAACGTCATGTTCTTCTAAGAATAGATAGGCTAGACGAAGCCATCGTCTCTATGGATGATGTCACTTTGGCAACCGAAGTTTTTAGCTTAGAACTTGATCGCCTTGACCCTTTTGAGAGCCCTTACAAGCTAGATGTCAGCTCACCCGGCCCAGAAAGGCCCCTATTTAGCAAGCGCCATTTTGAGCGCTTTCATGATCTAAAAGTCAAAGTAAAAACAGCAACAGAACAATTTAAAGGAACCATTCGTAAAGTTACAGATACCACGGTCAGCTTTGAAGTAGAAGGCGAAACCCGAATATATAACTTAGGTGAGGTGCAGGCACGTCTGGCTGAGTGGCCAAACGAGCCTAGATAGGAGAAAGAATGAACAAGGATTTTATAGATGCGCTAAACCACTTAGCGGCTGACAAAAATCTCGATAAGATGCAACTGCTCTCGAGCTTTGAAGAGGCTTTAGAACAGGCTTATGAACGCAATGTTGAACCCGGCAAAGATATTGATGTGGTCATTGACCCCAACAGTGGAGAAATGGAAGTTCTGGTTATTCGGCGTGTTGTTGAAGAAATCGAAGACGCCGATAAAGAGATTTTGCTCTCTGAAGCTTTAGAGCTTGATGACACCGTTGAAGTCGGTATGGAAATGGAATTTCCGGTTGACCCGGAAAAATTCACCCGTATTGCGGTGCAAACCACCAAACAGGTCATTACCCAAAAAATCCGTGAAGCCGAGCGCCAACTGGTCTTTGACGAATATCAGAACCGCTCAGGTGAAGTGATTACTGGCATTGTCACTCGCACTGACAACAAGCGTAATGTCTTTGTCGATTTGGGTAAAGGCGAGGCCATTATGCCGCATAAGGAGCAGATTCCTGGCGAGCGTTATATGGTTGGCATGCGTATCAAGGTTTATGTCATGAACGTTGAGCAATCTAGCCGTGGCCCCAGCATTCTGGTCTCAAGAGCTGCGCCTGAACTTTTAGAGTACCTCATGAAGCAAGAAATTCCTGAAGT
>JAHEBB010000454.1 GCA_024642575.1 Trueperaceae bacterium
TCTGGCAGCGACTCTACTGACATTAATGCCTTTGCCGCCAGCCGCCCGATAAACTTTGCTGGCTCTGGTTGTATCATCAAACTTGATGGTTTTTACTTTATAGGTAATATCCAAAGCAGGATTAGCCGTAACCGTATGAATCATACCAAACATGATAACAAGCTTGCCTTAGATTTCGCAGGGAAACTTAAATAAAACTCTTGCAAAAGTCAAAGTAAACACCGATTTTCATTAGCTTTGTCGTTGATCATTGAACATGATGTATCTGAATTCAGGAAGGTGTCCGATTTTGTGTGTATGGAGCAGGGCAAATCCAGTCAGAGAGCGGTTTCATCTTAGTGAATACACAAAATCTGGTACACCGTCAATTCATTTGATACTTTCGCAAGAGGTCTAATGTGCTTAAGAGATGAGGAAATTAAAAGCCCCATGACTTTTTGGTCAAGGCCTTATACAGGCCTCATGCTTTAGCATGCTAAACTTCTGCCGTGAGTCGAACTTTAGAGCGTAGCCGACCAAGAACGAACTGGGGACGGGTGCTGGTTGTTTTCCTAGGGCTAATTTTGACTGGGGTTTTAATCTTTTTAACCTTGAGTCGTTATTTTGCAGTTACCGAAATTAGATTACCGAATTTAATTGGTCTTTCCAGAGAAGATGCCGATAAAATTTTGGCAGATTTAAAGCTCGAGCCTGTCTTTTTTTCAGAAGATATCAGTGATGCTATTGTCAATGCGGTTTCATCTCAAAGTCCGCAAGCAGGAACTATTGTGCGTCAGGGTCGCAGTGTAGCCGTTGGTATTAACCGACCAGAATTGCGTATCACGATGCCTTCCGTCATTGATATGAGTCTTAGTAATGCAAGTACAATGATTAATAATTTAGGGCTTGATCTGGCTGAGGTAAGTTATCAGTATAGTGACCTAGAAGCTGGGCGAATCCTCGCGCAAGAACCTCTGGTAGGCGCTGTTGCCAGTATTTCAACCAAGGTTTCATTGGTCATTAGTAGAGGTCCTGAGGCCTTTCGCACGACCATGCCTAACCTTAAAGGTTTAACCATTGATGCGGCTAAAAGCCGTTTGCGCGATCTGGGCGTGAGCCGTATTGAAACGACCAGTGCAGGTATAAGTTTTGATAAACCAGGGCTTATCACAGCGCAGGTGCCCGAAGCAGGTGGGTCTGTGACTCAAGGGACTCATGTCATTTTGTCAGCGCCTTTGTCTACCCAGGCTATCAGCCAGGTTCCGCAACTTAATGGGATTCCCCTGAGTCAGGTGCAAATGCAGCTTAACGCCGCAGGTCTTAGAATAGGTGCCGTTACCTATATTAGTGACCCTGCACAAAGTCCGGGTGTGGTGAGCTTTAAGCCTTCAGGGTATACGCTAAGAGACACGCCAGTAGAAGTTGTTGTCAATCAAGCAGGTTTAGCAGAACCTATAACAAATTTATCGGTTGCACCTGCACCCAGTAGCCCTACGCCCGCTCCCAGTCAGGCGGTAACGCCTCCACCTAACCCTAGCCCTGGTCAGCCTAGCTCAGTACCTACCCCTACCCCAAATAGCACCTCAACGTCTACGCCACAAATTTCTGCGGGGCAAACCACCACGACAACGCCAAGCTCGAGCCCAACAAGCCCCACAACGGCAGCTTCAAGTGGCTCGAGGCAAGTACCTATTACCTTTAACCCTGCCGAATTAGGCATTCCCTCGCTGATGGAACAAAGCTACAAGTTTAAACTGATGATTGCAGATGATCAGGGGGAACGCACCGTCGTTGAAAGAATTGTTTCACCAGGTGAGCCTGTATCGGCAAATGTCACTATCTATGGTGAAGGTACCGTAAGGACCTATATAAATGATCTTTTATATGAGGCCTGGAAACCCTAAAGATGACGGGAACCCTAGTTATAGATTAGAATATTGTATCACTCGCTTTTTTCTTGCCACCACACCCAGCACAAGACCCCCACACGAGTGAGAAAAAGACACGGCGAAGATGCATTCTGTCGTAAAAAAGAGTACAAAAACGCTTACTTTTGCCTTTTGAAGTGTAAATTATCGCAACATTTGGACAAAATGAGCGTCAGACTCTAAGAAGTGCATCTGGAGTTTTCCTGTTGAGTAGGAGGAAGTACGTGGAACCTGATATTGCGCCGCTGGCTAAACGCCTAGCGGAAGAAAATAATGTTAATTGGCAGCACCTGCAAGGTAGTGGTGCCAATGGGCGTATTGTTGAACGAGACGTCTTAGAGTATTTAGCCAGAGTAATGTCGGGTGAAGAAGACCTGAATCCGACGGCAGAGCCTATACCCGATGGTATGCAAGCTTGGCCTGAACAAGATGTAAAGGCTTTCTTTGGTGAGCAAAAAAGCAGCTCGAGCCCAACTCTAGTTCAAGACTTTGAGGCCGATGAAGATCTGTTAGATGTTTCCGATGATCTCTACGATACCAAGAGCTTTAGCGATGAAGAATTGGATTTTTCTTCAGATCTACCTGATACCAACGCACTAAATGACGACAAGCTTGATGAAGATGTCTTTTTATTTGATGATGATGTCTTAGGCGGTGATTACTCTGAAACAGCTGCCACAGACATGATTGTAGAAGCCGATAGTTTTGAAGAAGTTGACATGCTATTAGATGATTCGGCTTTTGATCTTGAAACAGCTAAAGTAGATGCCTTTGCTTCAGATGACCCCTTTGCTGAAGCAGATACTGGGTTTGCCTTTGAAAACTCTTTTGCTGAAGTAGCCAAAGAAGCCGAGTCAAGTGATTTTGATACGGACGCCTTTTTGCTCGAAGATGATCAAGAGACTTTAGACCTTTCTCCTGACCTTGAACTAACATCAGATCTCTTAGATGAGGACCTTAGTGAGCTACCAAGTAGTCAACAAGCTGCTCACGAAGCCGCCGATGAACTTTTTGCAGTTGACCTAGATGAAGACCTTGGGTTTGATGAAGACGTTGCCTCCTTATTTGTTGATGCAGAAGACGAAAGCCCCGCCGCTTTTGAGGCAGTTACTTTAGACCTTGATTCAGAAGACTTACTCGGAGCTGATTCAGACGATTTTGCTGTTGACGCCTTAAATGATCTATTGCCAGAGGATGTTTTGGTTGAAGACCTATCTCAAGATAGTACTGACCAAGATAGTGCTATAGCGTTCTCTGAAGAAGCTATCGAGGCCACTGAAACAGACAACCTATCTGAAGATTTGCTGCAAGATACGGATGACCTGTTTGTAGATAGCGATGCAGAAGCTCTGCTTGATAACAGTGATGAGCTCTTTGATTTTGAGGATGAATCAGACGAACTACTCTCGGTGGATGCAGAGACCCAGACAAATGAAAGTTTGTTTGATTTTAGCGAAACAGCAAGTGAGGAAGATGCTGATACGCAAGAAGCTTTAAGCTTAGCTGAAGAACAAGATGTTGAAGCTTCCACACCTAGTTTTGCCAATATAGAAATGCTTGAGGATGAGTCCGACGAAATTGATCTTGACTTTGAAGCAAATGCAAATGAGGTCTTAGGACTTAGTGAAACAGATTCTGATGCCATTCAGCTAGAAGAGAGTTTGCCTGAACCCCAGGATGTTTTAGATGCACAAGAGGAGCCAGACACAGTTCAGCTTGAAGCCGTAGATGAGGTTTTTGAAGAAGACCTCTTAAATGAAGAAGTCGAAGCCCAAACCGAAGTGCCTGAAGTTGCGGTAGTTGCCCAGACAATCTCTGAAGCTCGAGTTGAAGCGCCGATAACAGAAGACCTTAGTGCTCAAGAAAGCATGCCTGAAACGCCAATGGTTGTACCTGTTACAGCACCTGTTCAAAGCTCTCCTTTTATGTCTTTTGGTTTACTACTCAGACGTCATGTTGAAGCAAGTGCCTTACAAGATATTCGTGAGATAGCTAGGGAAGAACTTCAGCAAGATGATATTGATTTAACTGTCTTTTTGATTAGAGCTGCTGCCAAAGCTGTTGGCGAAAATATTGCCTATGCAAAAATCCTGGATAATCAGATTGAAGTTAAGCAGGTCAAACCAAGCTTTAATGTTTCCTTTAGAGAAACGCTTGCTGCGCTTGATAAGGCAAGTGCTGTTCAAGACATTCATCAACTTACGCTGATTGTTGCCAATATGTCTAATCTGGATATCGATGAGGCTGTTTTAAACCTACCTGTGCCTGTCTTAACTTTGGGCAGATTACATGATGGGAAAATGACCTTAACGCTTTCGGGTAACATTCCTGCCGATAAAGGCTCGAGCCTGCTCTCTGAAATGGCCAATTTACTGGCACACCCTGTTCGTTTATTGGTTTAAGCACTCCTCGATTTTTAAGCCGACCTTTCGGGGTCGGCTTTTTTGTGGCTGTATGATTTTAAGGCTCTAA